>NZ_JBNNFM010000042.1:0-39554 GCF_050267765.1 Flavobacterium sp. NPDC079362
CGATGGACACCCTTGCATTCAGCTAACACTTCCCACTGTAAAGGCGTGTTCGGGACTTACACCCTAGAGTTATCGCCCATGCTGGGCACACAACAGCAAACCCGACAGGTTTTAGAAACCTGTCGGGCTTAACAAGATGAGTTAAAACAAAAAAGGCTGTCAAAAATTGACAGCCTTTATATTATTCTTCTATAGGTTTCATTTTAAATGTATCCATAAATGCAGTTGTATAATCTCCTGCGATATATCTTGGATCATCCATTAATTGTCTATGGAAAGGAATTGTAGTTTTTACGCCTTCGATGACAAATTCATCTAAAGCTCTTCGCATTTTACTAATCGCTTCATCACGGGATTGTGCAGTTGTAATCAACTTAGCAATCATTGAATCGTAATTTGGCGGAATAGTATAACCAGAATAAACGTGAGTATCTAAACGAACTCCGTGACCTCCCGGCATATGAAGCGTAGTAATTTTTCCTGGTGAAGGACGAAAATCATTATAAGGATCTTCGGCATTAATACGACATTCTATAGCGTGTAATTCCGGCAAATAGTTTTTTCCTGAAATCGGAATTCCAGCTGCAACCATAATTTGCTCACGAATTAAATCGTAATCAATAACTTGTTCCGTAATTGGGTGCTCTACCTGAATACGGGTATTCATTTCCATGAAATAGAAATTTCTATGCTTGTCAACTAAAAACTCTACCGTTCCGGCTCCCTCATACTTAATGAATTCTGCAGCTTTTACAGCAGCTTCTCCCATTGCAGCACGCAATTCATCTGTCATGAATGGCGAAGGCGTTTCTTCAGTTAATTTTTGGTGACGACGCTGTACTGAGCAATCTCTTTCAGAAAGGTGACATGCTTTTCCATAAGAATCTCCAACAACCTGAATTTCGATATGACGTGGTTCCTCAATAAGTTTCTCCATGTACATCCCGTCATTTCCAAATGCAGCAGCAGCTTCCTGACGTGCACTTTCCCATGCTTTCAATAATTCATCTTCTTTCCAAACGGCACGCATTCCTTTTCCACCACCACCAGCAGTTGCTTTAAGCATTACTGGGTAACCAAATTCTTTTGCCAATTGTTGTGTCTGCTCGAAAGATTCTAACAATCCGTCAGAACCTGGCACACATGGAACTCCTGCTGCTTTCATTGTAGCTTTTGCAGAAGCTTTATCTCCCATTTTATCAATCATTTCAGGTGCAGCACCAATAAATTTGATTCCGTGTTCCTGACATATTTTTGAGAACTTAGCATTCTCAGAAAGAAATCCATATCCTGGATGGATTGCATCTGCATTTGTAATTTCTGCAGCGGCAATAATATTTGACATTTTCAAATACGATAAGTTACTTGGAGGAGGACCAATACAAACCGCTTCGTCAGCAAACTTAACATGTAGACTTTCTGCATCGGCTGTAGAGTAAACTGCTACAGTTTTGATTCCCATTTCTTTACATGTACGAATTACACGAAGTGCAATTTCTCCTCTATTCGCAATTAATATTTTTTTAAACATCTTTTTAAAATTAGATAATTAGATAATTAGATAATTGGATAATTAGATTTTAAGCACTTTCGAAAAAGTCTAAAAATCTAAAAATCTAACGATCTAAAATTAAGATGGATCAACTAAGAATAAAGGTTGGTCAAATTCTACAGGAGACATATCGTCTACAAGAATTTTTACAATTTTACCTGAAACTTCTGATTCGATTTCGTTAAATAATTTCATTGCTTCAATTACACAAAGAACATCACCTTTAGAAATAACACTTCCAACTTCAGTAAATACTGGTTTGTCCGGAGATGGTTTTCTGTAGAAAGTTCCAATAATTGGAGATTTAATAGTAATGAATTTAGAATCTTCTGCCGGAACAGATGCCTCACTAGTTACGCTTACAACAGCTGGAGCATGTTGAGGAGCGACTGCTTGTGGCAATGCAGCCTGAGCAGGCAATTGTTGTACATAAGTAGTTTCAGTTACATTTCCTTCTAAAGTTGTTCTGATGGTGATTTTTACATCATCCATTTCTAACTTTACCTCTGCAACTCCCGAATTTGCTACAAATTTAATTAGGTTTTGAATTTCTTTTAAATCCATAATGATTTGTTTTTAGTTTTAATTTATTTCTTATCGTAAGCCCATTTTAGGTAAATAGATCCCCAAGTGAATCCACCACCAAAAGCGGCAAAAATAATATTATCTCCTTTTTTGAATTGGTGTTCAAAATCGTTTAATACCAATGGTAAAGTAGCTGACGTCGTATTACCATATTTTTCAATGTTCATTAACACTTTTGAATCCTCAAGATTCATTCTGCTTGCAGTAGCATCAATAATACGTTTGTTTGCCTGATGTGGCACTAACCAGTTAACATCTTCATTAGTCAAATTGTTTCTTTTCAGAATCAATTCGCTTGCATCAGCCATATTGGTTACAGCATATTTAAAAACGGTTTTTCCGTCCTGAATAATATTGTGTTGATTGTTTTGAACGGTTTCTAAAGTAGTTGGTATTAGAGAACCTCCGGCAGGAATTTTAAGAAAATCGCGTCCTACACCATCGCTTCGCAAGTATTCATCTTGCAGACCTAAGCCTTCATAATTTGGTTCGAATAAAACGGCACCCGCTCCATCTCCAAAAATAATACAAGTTGCTCTGTCTTTATAATCTACAATCGATGACATTTTATCAGCACCAATTAATAATACTTTTTTGTATCGCCCTGACTGCACATAAGCTGCAGCAGTTGACATTCCGTATAAAAAACTTGAGCACGCAGCCTGCAAATCGTATGCAAATGCATTTGTAGCTCCAATTTCTGTTGCAACATAAACTCCTGTTGAGGCTACCGGCATATCTGCTGTAGCTGTTGCCATTATAATCATATCAATCTCTAAAGGATCAATATTTGCTTTCGCAATTAAATCCTGTGCTGCTTTTATAGCAAGAAACGACGTTCCTTTATCAGCATCTTTTAAAATCCTTCTTTCTTTAATTCCAGTACGAGTAGTAATCCATTCGTCATTGGTATCAACCATTGTTTCTAATACTTTGTTCGAAAGAACGAAGTCAGGAACATAAGCTCCAACAGCGGTAATTGCGGCTGTGATTGTATTCATTATATTCTATTATTTCGTCTCAAATACTGTGATTTGAAAAATTTTTAAAAGACTTGAAAATTACAAAAAAAAACAAAGCGAATTTGTATCTATTTTCTTAAAAACAGAAAATTATAACCAACAAAAAAAACTCTCACTATGTGAGAGTTCTAGTATAATTTACAAAAACGTATTAAGCAACCGCTACAGATTTATCGATAACAACTTGCCCTCTGTAATACATTTTACCTTCATGCCAGTAAGCTCTGTGGTATAAATGTGCTTCTCCAGTAATAGGACATGTAGCGATTTGAGCTACAGTAGCTTTATAATGTGTTCTTCTCTTATCTCTTCTTGTTTTCGAGATTTTTCTCTTAGGATGTGCCATTTTACTATATTATTTATCCGTTAATAGTTTCTTTAATTTGTCCCAACGCGGGTCAATATCTTCTTCTTGTTTACTCTCTTCTTTTGTTTCTTTGACTGTTAGTTCATTTAGTTTTTTCAAGGCTTCAGTTTGCAAACTTCCGTCTTTTACTCCTGGATGAACTCGTTTTAAAGGTACCGACAGTGCAATCATTTCATAAATGTATTGTGCTACATCTATTTCATGCTCTCCATGCGGCAGAATCAACAACTCTTCGTTATCGTTATTAAATTCATCTCCAAAGCGAACAATTAATTTCATTTTTCCTTTTAAAGGCAAATCGAAATCTTCGCTTGTCAGATCACAAGGTACATTTACAGTTCCTTTGTGTTTGAATTCCAACTCTAACATGCTGCTCTTCTTATCTAAAACTAAACCTACTTTGATATCCGAACTTTGAAATTCGTCGTAATCAAAGTTCTCAAAGAACATGTTACTTATTTGATACTCAAAATGGTGTTTTCCTAGCTTTAACCCTATGAAAGGAATTAAAAATTCTTTTGTTTTGCTCATTTCAACATCAATTTCACCAACTCTTATCTAAAAATCAGATACCTGAATTGGGGTGCAAAGATATAAAATTATTATAAAACTAATAATCTTATTCACCTTTTTTTGTTTATAACTGTTTTTCTTTTATTTTAAGTGGTTTTTGACTTATCTCTTCGTACTGATTACGGGAGTGAAAAATATCTATTGCAAGATAAACCGCTTCTCTAAACGAATTGAAATCTGCCATGTCTTTCCCAGCAATATCATAGGCTGTACCGTGATCCGGCGAAGTTCTGATCTTATTTAAACCAGCTGTATAATTAACTCCTTTTCCAAAAGACAATGTCTTAAAAGGAATTAATCCCTGATCGTGATAAGTTGCCACAACAGCATCATATTTTTCATATTGACCGCTTCCAAAAAATCCATCAGCAGGAAAAGGTCCAAAAACCATTGTTCCGGCGTCAAATATTTTCTTTAAAGCGGGCTTTAAAACCAAATCATCTTCTTTACCAATTACACCGCCATCGCCAGCATGTGGATTTAATCCTAAAACGGCAATTTTAGGTCTTACGATACTAAAATCCTGAATCAAAGATTTTCTTATTGTTTCTATTTTTCTTGTAATTAATTCTTCTGTCAAATGCGAAGAAACTTCACTTAAAGGAACATGATCTGTTAATAAACCAACTCTCAAATTATCCTGCACCATCATCATTAGTGCATTTCCTTCTAATTCCTGATCTAAATAATCTGTATGTCCGGGAAATTTAAAATCTTCTGACTGGATATTGTATTTATTAATTGGAGCTGTAACTAAAACATCTATCAAATCCTCTTTTAAAGCCTTTGTAGCCGCAACAAAAGATTTTATGGCATATTCTCCTATCTTCTCATCATTTACGCCCAGATTAATATCAACACCTTCTTTCCAAAGATTATAAACATTTACTTTTCCGGGCACAACCTGATCTAGTTTATCAACTCCATGAAATTGAACTGTAGAAGTGAAACTTTTTTTAACGAAAGAAAGTATTTTTGCATTGGCAAAAATAACCGGTGTACACATTTCTAACATACGGGAATCCTCGAATGTTTTTAGTATAACTTCGCTTCCAATACCGTTTAAATCTCCAATTGAAATTCCAACTATTATATTTTCTGCTTTTTTATTCATGAGCTCAGGTTATTTATTACTAATTTTGATGTGCAAATTTAGTAAAATAAAACAACAATGTTTACAGGAATTATAGAAACCCTTGGAAGGATTCACGAAATACAAAAAGATCAAAATAATCTTCACGTTACAGTCGATGCTTCAATTACGAATGAATTAAAAATAGATCAAAGTGTTTCGCACAACGGAATATGCCTTACTGTTGTCGCAATAAAAGATTCACTTTATACTGTAACTGCTATTGCAGAAACCATTTCGAAGACCAATATTGGAGACTGGAAGGTTGGCGATATTGTAAATCTGGAAAGAGGAATGAAGCTTGGCGACCGCCTTGACGGTCATATTGTACAAGGTCACGTAGATCAAACCGGAACCTGCAGCAAGATCGAAGAAGCAAACGGAAGCTGGAACTACACTTTTGAATACAACAAAAACCTCAGCAATATTACAATCGAAAAAGGATCAATAACGGTAAACGGGGTAAGCCTTACGGTAGTAAACTCTAAGACAAACGAATTTAGCGTTTCGATTATTCCGTATACTTTTGAAAACACTAATTTCAAAAATTTCGAAGTTGGAACAAAAATCAACTTAGAATTTGACGTTGTCGGAAAATACATTTCAAGACTTTATTCGATAAACAAATAAGTCTAAACCGCTTACAAAAGAAAGAAGCTGTCTCAAAACTGAGTCAGCTTCTTTTTTTTAGTTTGCATTTTTATAAGCAATTTTGTAAATTTAATCAGTGTTAAGTAACTGATTACACACGAGATTCAAAGATTATAACCTACAACAAACGGTACTTTTACCTTATTCATTTGATGACTTAATTCCACAGAAACATCCTGTTCGAATAGTTGACCATGTGGTTGAGTCAATAAATATTCAGCCTCTTTTAAAGGCTTACAGCAAAGAAGGCAATCCCGGCTATCAAATTTCATTATGCGCTTAGATTTCTCATCATCAAGCTTCATCAATCTATTGATAAACTTATAATATTGGCCGTTCACGTCTGTCTTATCCAAATTTGATGATTTTTTACACTACATTATAAATTCTATTAAACAATTCTCGAAAATTATTTAAGCACACAGGCTCAATATGCAAAATTACGATGTAAAAAATAACATTTTAAGTCAAGTCCGTCAACTCATTTATACACACCTCAGTTAATACAACGGAAAATGGCAAGCATTCTGTAGACAGTTTTCTCAGCAGAACAGTTATTTTAATCAGATTTTGCAACACACAAATTCACTTCAAATTCGGCGAATCACACAAAATTCAACGGTGCCCAAATATCAGAGATTAAAGGGATTTACTTTCTTATAATTTGCAACTTTCTATAGTGCACTTAGAGGTTGTACTGACCAAAGATGTTTTTCTTTAACAACATCTTTACAGACAAATCATCATCATTTGATATTTTATGTTTTTTTCGATATACTCAATACCGATAAGATCTATATAAAATTGTTAGTTCTTTTTTGTTTCAAAAAAATTAAAAAAGATAATGAGATTGCAAAATTCCGACTTAAAAAAATCGCAATAGCACACTAGAAGTTTTTAAAGTATCAAAAAAAGACATTTGAAGAAATTCGGAAGAAAAATACAGTGCATAAAAAAAGCCTTTACATTGCTATAAAGGCTTAATTTCTAGTAGTGGTCCCACCTGGGCTCGAACCAGGGACCACCTGATTATGAGTCAGGTGCTCTAACCAGCTGAGCTATAGGACCGGTTTGAGGATGCAATATTACTATTATTTTTCATTCACTCCAAATATTTTGGGATATGATTTCTATTTAATTTCAAATAATACCTCATATTTTTTAGACATTATTGATTTTCAATAGCTTATTTCAGATCACCAGAACTCATTTTTTTATTTAATTTCCTGACAAAGCTCCACCAAAACACCATTTGTGTTTTTTGGATGCAGAAAAACTACTAATTTATTGTCGGCTCCTTTCTTCGGAACCTCATTAATCAGCACAAAACCTTCGTTTTTTAAACGGGTCACTTCGGCATGAATATCATCAACATCAAAAGCAATGTGATGAATTCCTTCTCCCTTTTTTTCTAAAAACTTCGCAATTGGGTTTTCCGGGTTTGTCGCTACTAAAAGTTCAATCTTATTGGTTCCGGTTTGAAAAAAAGAAGTCAAAACGCCTTCGCTTTCCACAGATTCCATTTTATAGGACGGAACGCCCAATAATTTCTCAAACAATACATTCGCATCGTCCATGTTTTTTACTGCAATCCCGATATGCTCTATTTTATTTACCATTTTAAATACAATTTACTGATTAATATAAGTATTAAAATAACCGCATTCAGCAATTACATCCTGATAGTATTTCGTATCTGAATAGTCTTTTTTCAACGTTTTAAAATTACTCCAGGCAAGAAAATTGATTTTATCATCGTCAGCTTCCCACCAATTCTTTAAATTGTTATACTTATTATTATAGTATTCGTTACGTTCACATTTTGCCAGCATATAAGTACATTTTGCCTTTTGCTCTTTTGTTGTCGCCGCCTCTAATGCTTTTTGATAATACATTCTGGGAACATCACAATCCGTAATCATCTTTTTCATTGAACCTCTGAATGAGTAAGGACTTGAACCATAACCTACAATACTTATTTCGTAGAAAGTTCTGCCGTTTCCAAAATGAGTAATATTATAGAACGCATTTCCTAACAACAAACTATTCGTATATACATCTTCTTTCTGAGCAAGCTTATCCTGCATTGCTTTTACGGTATTTAAGAAATCCAGCTGTGTATATTTCTTTTTTTGATAGGCTGAATGATCACAATCATGACAATCTTTGATATTCCCATTAAACGGATTTCCTAAAAAAGTATAATACTGAACTGAATCTGCTTGTTGAATAAATGCAATTGCTTCGGGAATTTTATTTTTGAATGTCGCCTGAACTGCCTGAAAATTATTAATATCTTTTAATTTCAGATAATAAATTCCTGCTCCAATTTTCTCGATTTCAGTTTTATTTGGCTTAGCCAAAAATGATTTCATATCTAATAAATTCTTCTCATTATCATAAAATGCATTTCCTCCGCCCCAATAATAAGAATTCGAATGAGCATCTCCGCCAAACAATTCTACCATTACAGGATTTGATTTCGCTCTGTACAAAGCAGCCAAATAATTCTTGCTCCATTGCACGGCATTTTGATAACGGAATTCCTGACTTTTATACGTTTTAGGAAGTTCCTGATACAACCAATTCAAATCGGCTAAAACTGTTTTTTCGTTTTTATCCGTCAGTTTGTCAATTTTACTCATATTATTCACAAAACGAAGCAAGCGCAATTGATAACCCGCCAACTCTGTTTTTGGCAATGTCGTTTCGGCTTTATTCAGATTGATATCAGCAGCAGCATAATCCCCTTTTAAGGTTTGCAAATACCCTAATGAAATATCCCATAAATATGGTTTTGCAGTATTTCCTGCGGCGGCAATTTTAGCTACTAAATCAAAAGCTTTAAGATTAATCTTCGCTTTATTCTCTAATCTGTTTTCAACAACAGTCTGTTTTACAACTGGTGAACTATAATCATCAGACTTTATTTTTACTTCAAATGAATTATTAATTGCCTGTTCCTGATTATTCACTAGTCGGGTTAACAAATAATCCAGATGTTCACTTTTAGGGTCTAATTCATAAATTTTCCCTATTGCCTGCGCTTCATCTTTATAAAAACCATGCACTGCCCAAAGTGCCGCTTTTTCTTTGTTACTTTTAGCCATTGCCAAAGATTTATTCCAATCTGCCTCATTTTGCGGATGAAAACTATACGCAGTAACAATTCTCAATTCAGGACATTTATCAAATACCTGCGCATATAAATAATTAGAAGCCGAATACTTTTTGTGTTGATAGTTTATTCCCGCAACATAAGAAAGAGCACGATAATACAAGGTGTTTTTTGGTACAGAAGCTTCTGTTTTATTAAAAAATTCAATTGTTTTTTTCTTATTACTGCTATAGAAATAAGCTTTCGTGGTAAGAAACCAATATCTGTTTTTCAGGAATGAATCTGAAGTTGTATTATAAACATTTTCGATAGACTGAATCATTTTCAGATCATCAAACGTTTTTGCCACCACAGGATCATAACTCCAATAATCATCACCAATAGAAACCGTTTCTATTTTTTGTGCCAAATACAAAAACTCGATAAAGCTTTTAACCTTATCATCTTTCAAATTGATTTTCTTACCCCATTTTAGTGAAACCTGATTGTCTTTTTTACTCTTAAAAAAAACATGCAGCTGTTCAATATCCGTTTTATTCTGAGGTACTTTTTTATCCGAAGAATATCTTGGCGTTTCCTCACCAATTAAAAAATAAGTTATTGTCGCGGCATCTGCTTTACCCTTTAGATAATTTCCCCAATCTGATTTTATGTCGTCATTAAATCTGGAGTTGTGTTCTGTATCAAAGCCAATTCCGTAAAAAATATCCCCTGATAAAAAAAGTGGCGAATACGACTTATCTGCAAATGTTTCAGGTGTAAAGTTTGAATTATAACTAAAAAAATCCCAGTCGTCACCACCTCCACAAGCATAAATTATTCCGTATACAGAAAATAAAGCCGCACTAGAAACAAGAAATAACTTGCTTAAAAATATTCTTTTCATAGTTTTTAATATTGAATTCGTCTAAATCGTAAAATATAATTTCTCTTGGAGGCTGAACTAAATTCTCATTCAGATCCTCTGCCATTTCTTTTAAATCCTCTGAAGAAATTGCCTCAATTTTAAGCAAATCATTCTCTTCATAAAAGATTCCGTTTTTATAATTGGATTTTTTCACCTTAAAAAAGATTGTTCCGATTTTCTCGAAGTTAGCATCTTTTTTAAGTTCACTCACATTCAGTTTCGAACGCAAACCTATCACTTTCTGATCTCTGATATGAACTGCCCAGGAATATATTGGCAATGCAAAATCAAGATGCAAAGGATATTTCTTTAAACTTTTAAGATATCTTTCAGCGATTTTTTGGCTGTAAATAGAATTTAGGGAATCATTTGCTATAGTTCCCATATTATAATACATCAATACTCCGGAATCGACATTTGGGATTTTCGTTTTCCTGAAATATTTTACCTGATGCAAACGAATCGTTGCTGAAAGTTTTTTCTTCGAAAGCTGTTTAAAGCGCTCAATAAACTTAAGATAATTGTTTTTACTCGTCAAAGTCCAGTCGCAATCTATCTGAATCTCCTGAACAACAATTTTATTCTTCGTGTTGATTTCCTCTACTAAACGAGTTGTCTTTTGTGCCAAATCATCTATATCAAGATTAGGGAGCGACATGACTTTGTTTTGAATAAAAATTACGGGAACAATATTAAACTGATCTACATTTTCCTTAAACCGGATGGGACTTATTGGGATTGGCTCTTGTGTTTTGGGCTGCAAACCAATATCAAAATATCTAATATAAAGTTTACTTACATTATTATCCTGTAACACCTCTTTCTCTGTTTGAGACAATTTAAAAATAGTTTTCCAATAATAAAAAGCTACAATTGGCTTTTCATTTTTACCACAGGAAATCAGTAAAAAAAAGAGTATGCCAACTAAAAATCTTCTTATCAAAACCAGGAAAAATTATATTTAAAATCAAAAGTAAGAAATTATATCGTGTTGATGATTTCAAATTCAAAAAAATAGTCAGAGGCGAAAGCTTTAAATCCTAATAAATGGATAAAAAATTTCAATTAAAGCAAATATAATCGTTATTTTGTGCAATCAAATTTAGAAACCGTTATGTTGAAAAACAACTTCAGATATATTGCCTTTTTACTTGTATTTTTAATGTTGAGCTGCGCTAAACGAGGCAGCATTACCGGCGGACTTAAGGACACTCTTGCTCCGGTTTTAAAATATAGTTCTCCAAAAAACATGAGTACTAATTTTGAAGGAAATGAAATCATTCTGGGTTTTGATGAATATGTAAAACTTAAAAACATAAACAAACAGCTTATTATTTCACCTCCTATGAAACATGAGCCGGTGATTTTACCAACAACTGCAAGTAAAGTTATCACCATAAAAATAAAAGATACTTTACAACCTAATACTACCTATAGTTTTAACTTTGGTCAAAGTATTGCTGACAATAATGAAGGGAACGCAATTAATCAATTCAAATATATTTTCTCTACGGGATCTTATATTGATTCACTTTCAATTAGCGGACAAATTAAGGATGCATACGAAAAAAATGTAGACAATTTTGTATCTGTAATGCTTTATGAAGTAAATGACACTTATAAGGATTCTATGATTTATAAGCAAACTCCGCGATATATCACGAATACTTTAGACAGTTTGAGAACTTTTAAACTGGAAAATTTAAAGGCGGGAAAATACTTGCTGATGGCCTTAAAAGACAAAGGCGCAAATAACAGATACAATCCTAAAGATGATAAAATTGGATTCCTTAAACATTATATCACTGTACCAAATGATACTGTATTCGAATTAGAATTATTTAGAGAAACGCTTCCGCTAAAAGCTTTTAAACCAATTCAGGCATCCGGAAACAGAGCATATCTTCCATATGAAGGAAAACAAAACTTTAAACTTTCTAAACCCAAAATTGTTCTTAAACACAATAACGAGGTTTTAGAAACTATCGTCACGGCATTCCCTAAAAAAGACTCTTTGCAAGTTTGGTACAAACCAATAAAAGTAGAGAAAATAGATTCCCTATCCATGGAAATCAGCAGGGACAATTACAACAAAAAATTTACTTTTAAGATTAAAGATCAAAAGAAAGACACCTTAAACATTACGGCACTACAAAATGGTGTCCTGAATTTTAGGGATCGATTTACTTTAGAATCAGCAACACCACTGGTTAAATTTGATAAATCGAAAATTAAATTAGTTAACAAAGACTCTGTTGCTGTAGATTTTACAACAGAATACAACGAGTTTGAACAAAAATTATATGTTGATTTCAAAAAAGAACCAGTCGACAAATACAATATTACCTTTTTTCCAGGTGCTTTGACTGATTTTTATGAAAAGGCAAACGATACGCTTGCTTATAAATTAACGACAAAAGAATATGCTGATTACGGGAATCTTGTATTGAATCTGAGAAACGTAAAACGCTTCCCGATAATTATTGAGGTTACAAATAAAAAGGGTGACGTTGTACTGGCTAGCGCATATTCTGAGGGAGAAACAAAAATAAGTTTCGACTTATTACAGCCAGAGGCCTTTACGTTGAGAATAATCTACGACGACAACAAAAACAAAATGTATGACGCGGGAAATTTCCTCAACAAAACCTATTCTGAAGAGGTGTTTTATTACCAAAAAGAAATTGATGTAAGAACAAATTGGGATGTTGATGAAACGATTGATTTAAGCGTACCTTTTAATCCTGAAGTCGAGAAAAAACAAATTGATAAAAAGAAAAAAGACGACGAAAAGAAGCGAAAAGCGTTCTAGTTTTTAATCTCAAAAACATCTTTATCACTTAAGAAATCGAGTTTTTTTCGAGTTTCTAACATTGCATTTTTATCTAATTCTACTATAAAAGCTGCTTCGGTTTCCTGAGGTTCCAGAATAAAATTTCCTAAGAAATCAATCACTTGCGAATGCCCTGTGTGTTCGTAATTGTTTGCATCGAGCCCTACTCTGTTTACACCAACGACATAAGTTAAATTCTCGATTGCTCGTGCCTTTAGCAAAGCATCCCAGGCATTGGTTCTAACTTTTGGCCAGTTGGCAACATATAACAATAGGTCATAATTTTCGACATTTCTTGCAAAAACAGGAAATCGCAAGTCGTAACAAATCTGGAGGCAAATCTTCCAATCAAGATATTCTACAATAACCTTTTCGTCTCCGTTGGTATAAAATTTATCTTCGCCGGCAAGCGAGAATAAATGGCGCTTGTCATAATATTGAATTTCGCCTGACGGAAAAACAAACAACATTCTATTATAATATTTCTCGTTTTCGACAATAATTAAACTTCCCGTTATGGCGAAGTTTTTTTGTTTTGCTAAAGATTGTAACCACAGAACGGTTTCGCCTTGCATAGTTTCAGCAACAACAGGCGCATTCATGGTAAATCCCGTTGAAAACATTTCCGGAAGTACTACCAAATTAACCGTAGAATCGACCTGATTGATCTTCGATTCGAAGTTTTTTCGGTTTTTAGAAGCGTCTTCCCAGTAAAGATCGGATTGAATAAGTGCTATTTTCATATCTCAAAAATACGAATTTTAAGATTAAAATGAATTTTCTCAGAAAAAGCATTATCTGCAAAATTTTCTCAAAACACGGCTAAAAACAACACATATTTTGGATATTAAAAATGCTTCACGAAAAAATATTGCAAAAAATATGCGCTTTGTGCAAAAAAAATGCAAATGTGAAAAATAAATTTTTATATTTGATCGCCAATAAAAAACCAAAAAAACATGAAAACCACAGAATTATGAAAAAAAAGCTAATTTCATTAGTATTTATTGGGGGGATGATCTTCTCAGCAAATGCAAAAGAGGCTGCAATTAAAAAGCACCTTTTTGAACAAAAAAGCAATCAGACAGAAATTTCGGGCCAAGTACTGGGTCAGGATGACGGAATGCCAATTGCCGGCGCAACGATTTATGCAAAAGGCAATAGTAAAATAGCAACTATAACTGACGAAACCGGGAAATTCAAACTAAACGTTCCGGAAAATGAAACTCACATCATCGTTAGTTATATGGGTTACGCAACTTTAGAATACAAATTAAACAACACTCAGGATTTAATAATAAACTTAAAACCAGCTGAAAATGTTTTAGATCAGGTTTTGGTAACTGCATTAGGAGTTAAAAAAAGCAGCAAATCTGTTGCTTATGCAGTAACTGAATTAAAAGGAACTGAATTCACGAAAGCGAAAGAAACCAATATCGCCAACGCCTTAGTAGGTAAAATTGCCGGTGTAAACGTAAGCAGTACTGCAACCGGACCAAATGGTTCAAGCAGAGTTGTCATTAGAGGAAATGGTTCGCTAAACGGAAATAACCAGCCTATGTATGTGGTAAATGATTTACCAATTGACAATACGCAATTGAACTTACCGGGAATTGGGAACGGACCAGGTTCTACAAGAATCAATGTTGACCGTGGTGACGGAACCTCTGTTATAAATGCTGATGATATTAAAACAATCACTGTTTTGAAAGGTGGAACTGCCGCTGCATTATACGGGGCAAACGCTGCAAACGGGGTTATCTTGATTCAGACTAAGAGAGGATCTGCCCAAAAAGGGATTGGAGTAGATTATAATACTTCATTTACTTTCGAAACACCATCGATCAAACCAGACTGGCAATACGAATACGGTTCAGGGGCAAATGGAAAAAAACCAACCAATCAGGCTGAAGCTATCGCTGACGGTCGCTGGTCGTGGGGAGCTAAAATCGACGGAACAGATGTTGTTCAGTTCGATGGTGTAGCAAGACCTTATGTAGCCCAAAAAGACAATATTAAAAACTTCTACAATACCGGAACAACTTTTATCAATTCCCTTGCTTTATCTGGAGGAAATGAAAAAGCAACCGGACGTCTTTCATTTTCAAATATGGAGAACAAAGGTGTTGTACCCAATTCTGATTTTAATCGTAAAAGTATCAATATTGCCAGCAATGTGAACTTAACAAACTGGTTAAAATTTGATGTTGTTGCGCAATACAATTTAGAAAAATCAAACAACAGAACGACAGTATCTGATGCTGAAGCAAACCCTAACTGGGGAACTTACATGATTGCCAATACGGTTGACATTAGAAATCTTGCTCCCGGATATGATGCAAATGGTATCGAAGAAGCATGGAATCCTGTTGCCGTAGCTACAAACCCTTATTTTGTGGTTAATAAAATTAAAAACAACGATACTAAAAATCGTTTTATCGGAATGCTGAATGTTAAATTAAACTTCACTCCTGAATTATTCCTTCAGGGTAGAATTGGTCAGGATTTTACAGATTATAACTTCTTTGGATACATCCCAAAAACGACTTTGAACAATCCTGTTGGATACGCACAAGGTTCAAGGGTTAAAATATCCAACCTGAATTCTGAAGCAATTCTTAATTATACCAAGAAAAATATCGTTGATGATTTCTCTTTAAATGCTTTAATTGGAGTAAACTCACGCACCAATTTAAGAGATGAAACCAGATTTGAAGGCTCTAACTTTGTGTTAGATGATTTTTATGCCATAAGCAACTTATCTACGCTAACTTACAGCTATCCTTACGGAAAAACAAAAACAAATTCAGTTTATGGTGCCGCGGATTTTGACTATAAAAACATTGTATTTTTAAATGTTACAGGTCGTCAGGATTGGTTCTCTACACTTTCTAAAGAAAACAATACAGTATTTTATCCTTCGGTTGGAACAGCTGTTATCTTATCCGATATTGTAACAATGCCAGATTTTGTTTCATTTGCAAAACTAAGAAGTTCATGGGCCCAAGTGGGTGGCGCAACACCGGATCCTTATGCATTGAACCAATCCTACTCTATGGTTCAGGGCGGACACAACGGTCAGCAATTGCAAGGACCAACAAGTTCAAGAGTACCAAACCCAACTTTAAGTCCGTTGACTTCTACAACATTTGAAATTGGTACTGACTTAGGATTTTTCCGCAATCGCTTAAATCTTGATTTAGCATTTTACAACCGTGCTACAACAAATGATATTGTCGAAACTACAATTTCTAACGCTTCGGGATCAAGCACAGCTTTACTGAATCTAGGAAAAATGAGAAATAAAGGGGTTGAATTTTTATTAAGTGGAAAAATCATTAATTCTGAAAATTTCTCCTGGGATGCAAGTTTCAACGGATCTTATAATCAAAACACAGTTGAAGCACTTACAGATCAGTTAAACTCTATTACAATGGCAACTGCTGTAAACGGATATGTTACGATAACAAGTGATGTTGGCCGACCATATAGCATCATAAAAGGATATAAACCTCGTCTAGATGCAAACGGAAATACTGTTTATAATGTAAGCGGCGGATCTGCAACTATCGCACAAGGGCCACTTCAGGAATTAGGTCAGGGAGTTCATCCTTGGGCGGCAGGTCTTAGCAACGAATTTAAATACAAAAACATCTCATTCAGCTTTTTGATCGATGGTAAATTTGGAGGAAGTTTATATTCCGGAACTGACTTATACGGAACTCGTATGGGATTAACAAAACTAACTCTTGAAGGTCGTGAAAACGGTTTACCAATAAAAGGTGTTGACACAAACGGAAATCCGGTTGATATGGTTATTGCTCCTGAAAACCTAAGAACATATTATGATGGTTTAAGAAACATTTCATCCACTTTTATCTATGATGCAAGTTTTGTAAAACTAAGACAAGTAATTCTTGGTTATGATTTACCAATTCAAAGAATAAAAGGATTATCAAAACTTCAGGGAGCTTCTGTTTCATTTGTAGCAAGAAACTTATTCATTCTTTACAAGAAAACACCAAACGTAGATCCGGAATCTGTATTTAGTGCAGGAAATGCGCAAGGTGTAGAACAATTTGGAGTGCCAAAAACCAGAAGTTTCGGTTTAAGTTTAAATGTCAAATTTTAAACTCACCTAATTGCTAATTTTTAAATTAAAAGACATGAAAAAGATAACCATATTATATATCGCAGGAATACTTTTAGGAAGTATATCATCCTGTACCAAAGATTTTGAAGAAATCAATACCAACCCAAATGTGGTTGATAAACCAAATCCGAATTACATTTTCAGCAAAGCTCAACTTGACGGCTTAAACAATAATTATTTTTTTACTGACATTCTTGAATGTGGCGGAATGATTCAGCATTATGCAACTTACAAAGAAGCCTCAGGTGTGGGAGATAAATATTTAAGCAATGAAGTATATTTTTCAGCTTATTTCAATCAGCTATATCCAACAGCTTTAAATGAAATCGAAATTGTAATTAATGCTTTAAAAGCAAATCCAAACGATACTAACAAGTTGAATATTGCCAGAATCTGGAAAGCGTATTTGTATCACAGAACTACAGATTTATATGGAAACATTCCGTATTCAGATGCGGCAAAAGCAATCACCTCACAACTTTTCCTTCCAAAATATGACACTCAGGAATTTATCTACAAAGATTTACTGAAAGAACTGGATGAAGCCGCCACTGCATTAGATCCTGCTAAAGCAAGTTTTGGCAAAGCCGATTTTATCTATGACGGAGATGTCGCAAAATGGAAAAAATTTTCTTATTCTTTAATGCTTCGTTTAGGATTAAGATTGAGCAAAGTTGATCCCGCTTTATCAAAAACGTGGGTAACGAAAGCAATCGCTGGTGGAGTAATCCTTAATGGAAGTGATAATGCAATCATGAAATATACAGACGGACCAAATGATTTTAATAAAAACCCTGTTGGTTTTGATGCCAGAAGACAAGATTTTACAGCGGGATCTTATGGGCAAAAAAATGTTGAAGGAGGAAAACTAGCCAAAACATTCATTGATTTATTAAAATCTACTGCAGATCCAAGAATTAGTGTTTACTCCGGCGTTTGGCAGGGAACAACGCAAAATACATCTCTTGCCATACAAAAGGGTTTCCCTAACGGAACAAAAACAGCACCAACAGCAGCGGAACAAGGTACGTATTCCGAGCCTAATCAAAGTACGGTTTTTAAATTTGATGCTCCTCTTGTTCTTTTAAGTAATGCAGAAACAAATCTATATTTAGCCGAAGCTGCAGCAAGAGGATGGTACACCAACGAAAGCGATAAAGACTTATACGAAAAAGGAGTAAAAGCTTCTTTCCTAAACATGGGAATTTACGGCGCGACTTATGCAATTACAGATGCAACTGCTTATCTAACACTTAATCCGTACAACGCGGCAGGATCTTTTGAAGCTAAAATGAATCAGATTCATACTCAGATCTATGTTGCTTTATTTGTAGACGAAGAAGAGGTTTATGCCAACTGGAGAAGAACGGGATATCCTGTTTTAGTTCCCGTAAACTTTCCGGGCAATGTTACAAACGGCACAATCCCAAGACGTTTGAAATACTCTACCAGCGAATATTCAGTGAATTCAGCTAACTTAGCCGAAGCAGTGAAACGCCAGGGCGAAGATAGTTTTACAACCAGAATGTGGTGGGATAAATAATAATTAAGAGTTAAAATGTGCCTTTAGACACTAAATATTGGTAGAGAATATGAATCAGAATATCTAGCGTGCCGTAGGTACGCAATAATTAACATTTTGTTGCGTACCTACGGCACGCCAACGAACTTCAAATCTAATTACTACCAATATTTAGTGCCTAAAGGCACAAATTAAAACCATCAATTGTTAACTGGCATAAATAATAATAACAAAAAGATAAATGAGCATATTAATTCTTACGGCATGCATTGCGTTTTTAATCATTCAGATAGCCTGGCTTAAAATCAATCCGTTTATTGCCTTTATCATAACAGCTTTATTAGCAGGTCTTTTTTTAGGCCTGCCAATAGCTATTTTGTCTCAAACTGTTCAAAAAGGTTTGGGCGAAATGTTAGGATCTATTACTTTGATTATCGTTTTCGGGACCTGTATTGGTAAACTTACCGTTTCATCAGGCGCCGCCAATGTCATCGCAAAAACTGTTATGGGATGGACGGGCAAAAAATACGTTCGCCTTGGCTTAATGATTACCGGATTTATTGTTGGGATACCACTATTTTATAGTGTTGGATTTGTTTTGTTAGTTCCATTAATCTTCTCAGTAGCCCATCAATTTAAACTTTCAAAAGTATATCTCGGTATTCCAATGCTGGCGTCGCTTTCAGTAGCACACGGTTTCTTGCCACCACATCCGTCTCCAATGGCTTTAAGCAGTATTTTAAATGCTGATATCGGACTTGTTTTAGTCTACGGAATCATCATTGCGATTCCAACCATTTTTATTGCAGGTTTGTTGTTTTCGAATTTACTGAAAAACATCAAAACCGAATCAGATCACGAAATCCTGAATGTTGAAGAAGTGGTTAACGCAGGAAAGCAGCCTAGTTTTTCCCTAAGTTTATTCTCAGCCTTATTTCCTGTCTTCGGATTAACGCTGACTTCGATATTACCTATGATTTCACAAAATGAAACATTAGTAAATATCTGTAAAACGGTAGGAGAACCAAGTATGATTATGCTGATTTCTTTATTGATTTGTACCTATACTTTAGGAATCAGAATGAACAGAAGCATCACATCAGTAATGGATGATTATGCCGTTGCAATAAAAGATGTCGCTTTGATTGTTCTAATTGTTGGTGGAGCCGGAGGTTTAAAAGAAGTAATGATCGTAAGCGGCGTAAACGAAACTATAGTAGCCGCTTTAACACAAATAAACATTCATCCATATTTATTGGCCTGGATGATGGCGGCAATCATACGCGTTTGTGTGGGTTCTGCTACAGCAGCCGGATTAATGACTGCCAGCGTTTTATTACCTTTACTACAAACCACCGGTCTCGACCCTAACTTATTGGTTTTGTCCGTAGGAGCAGGAAGTTTAATGTGTTCTCACGTAAACGACCCAAGTTTCTGGATGTTCAAAGAATATTTTAATATCAGCCTGAAAGATACTTTCAAATCATGGACCGTCATGGAATCTCTAGTATCTGTTTTAGGAATCATTTTCGTTTTTATTTTAAACTCTATAATACATTAATATCATGAATTTATTACCACAAGAAAAATTTGAAACATTAGGCTTATCATTACCACCAGCACCACAACCTCTTGGTATTTATAAACCTTATTTAGTTGATGGTAAATATTTATACCTTTCAGGTCATGGACCTGTTAATGATGACAAGTCCTTAATCATTGGCCGAATTGGCGATGATATGGATATCGAACAAGGAAAATTAGCAGCAAGACAAGTTGGCTTAACCATGCTTTCTACAATTGTAACCAATTTTGGAAGCCTGAACAAAGTAAAACGAGTTATAAAAGTTTTAGGAATGGTGAATTGCAATGGCGATTTCCTAAGACATCCATACGTGATAAACGGTTGCAGCGAATTGTTTGCAGAAGTTTGGGGACAAGAAAACGGAATTGGCGTAAGAAGCGCAGTAGGAATGGGTTCTTTACCGGACAATATTCCCGTTGAAGTTGAAGCTGTTTTTGAATTATATTAAAAAATATGCCACAGATTAAATGATTAAAAATGTTTTTTTTTCGCCACGAATTTCACAAATTTTCACGAATTAATTTTCACATACTGATTTGTGTAAATTCGTGAAATTCGTGGCAGAAGAATTAAACACAACGTTTAAAATCATTTTAATCTGTGTCAAAAAATTAAACACATAGAAACATAGATTTATTTTTGCAATAGTTACAAGGATATTCAAAAAAGCTCGCTTTCTCACATAGCTATGTTTGTTAATGCAAGTGAAACGCCTTTATTCGGTTTTAAAAACTATGTTTCTATGTGTTTAAAAAAATAACACCAAGCTTATAAATTATTATGAATACAACACCACAAACCAGAATTGCAACGTTTGGAGAATTATTACTCCGAATGAGTGTTGCAGATGGAAACAGATTCACGCAGGCCAATGAAATAAAAATACATGTTGGCGGTGCCGAAGCAAATGTTTGTGTTTTACTTTCTCAACTCGGCATTCAAACCGATTATCTTACCCGATTACCAGAAAATGATCTGGCACAATTGGCCTTAAACGAACTTCAGAAATACAAAGTCAATACTTCAAAATGTGTGTATGGCGGAGAACGTTTAGGATTGTATTTTGTTGAAGCTGGAAATCAAATCAGGCAATCGCAGGTTATTTATGACCGAAGCAATTCGTCTTTCGCTACTATTGAAAAAGATCAAATTAATTGGGATTTGGCTTTCGCCGATGTTACTCATTTTCATTGGTCAGGAATCAGTCCGGGAGTTTCTAAAGAAGCAGGTTTAGCTTGCAAGGAAGCAATTCTGACAGCGCATAAAAAAGGAATTCCAATTTCTTCTGATTTTAACTTTCGATCAAAATTATGGCAATACGGAAAACATCCGTCTGAGATTATGCCGGATTTGCTTCAATACAGCACAATCACAGTTGCTGATTTAGATGCGATTGAAATTTATTTCGGAATTAAAACAGATAATACTGAATCCGACGAAGATCGTTTTCAGAAAACATTCGAATTATTAAAAGCAAAAATGCCTTTTCTAAAAACACTGGCAATGAGTTTTAGAAAATCAGACGGACCGGCACATTTATACAAAGGATTACTAATTCATGAAGGCAATTTCTATCAGACACAAGAACATAAAATACACGTTGTAACAGATCAGATTGGTTCCGGAGACGCTTTCAATGCAGGATTATTATACGGATTATCCAATAAATTTTCCGGACAGGAATCTATCGAATGGGCGACAGCTTGTGGTGTAATCAAACAAAGTATTCACGGAGATTTTGCCATAACGAACCTTAACGAGATCAGTCATTTTATTAAAAATGGCTCAAGTAACAGAATTAATAGATAAATAAAGAATATGTACAGCATTTTAAAAGCACAAGGCGTACTTCCGTTAGTTACACAAATCAATATAGAAACAGCCCAAATAGTATTGCAATCGGCGGCTGATGCTGGCATAAAAATTATCGAGTTTGCAGCTCGCGCAGATAATGCTAAAGAAGTTTTTACTCAAATGATCGCCTTTAAAAAAGCGAATAATCTGGATGTAAAAATAGCCGTTGGATCTATTTTAAGTGTTGATGATGCTGAGACATTTCATCAATTAGGAGCAGATTGCATTGTTTGTCCTCATACTGATCTGGAAATTGGCAATTATTGTTTCAAAAATAATATTTACTGGATTCCAGGCGCAGCGACTTTAAACGAAATTCTTCATGCGAATAAATTAGGTGCAGAAATTGTAAAACTTTTTCCTGCCGATAAAATTGGCGGTCCAGGATATGTAAAAGCAATAAGAGCACCGTTCCCAAATTTGAAAATAATGCCAACCGGAGGCGTAACTCTTGAAGAAAGCAATTTGAAATCATGGTTCAAATCCGGTGTTGTTTGTGTTGGAATTGGTTCTAATTTATTTTCGAAAGAAATTCTTTTGGATTTAAAATACGAGCAATCGTTACAAGCATTTCAAAATTTAATTGAAGTTGTAGAAAAAACCAGAAACTAAAATTATGCAAGACAATTGGTGGAAAATTAATTCCGAAATCCGCATTGACACTCCGTTTCTGGCTGTTTACGAAGATCGTATCCAGTCGAATATTGAGCGTTTGATTGAATCAGTAAATGGCGAAACTCAAAAATTAAGGCCCCATATAAAGACGCATAAAATTGGCGAGATTCTGGATTTGTTTAAAACCTACAGCATCAATAAAATAAAATGCGCGACAATTGCCGAAGCTGAACTTGCCGCCATACACGAAATTCAGGACGTGCTTCTCGCCTATCAGCCTGTTGGCGTTAAAAAAGAAAGATGGATTTCATTAATACAAAAATATCCTAATACTTCTTTTTCGACTATCGTTGACAATCTTGATTCAGCAAAAGCTTTGAATAAAATTGCAAAAGAAAACGATTTAAAACTTACCGTTTATCTGGATCTTAATACAGGAATGAACAGAACCGGAATTTCGATTCATAAAGATTGGAGTGCTTTAATTTATGAAATTCTTGAGTTAGAAAATCTTCATTTCGCAGGAATTCATATTTATGACGGCCATTTAAAAGGCTATGCGGAAGAACGAATTGCTGCCGCTTCAAATTCTTTTTTTAGCATAAATGAGAGAATTGAAACAATTGAACAAAAACTAGGTTACGAATTAAAAATTGTTGCCGGAGGATCGAATACATTTCCGTTTTATGCGACTCAAAAAAATATAGAATGCAGTCCGGGAACTTTTGTTTTCTGGGATTCAAATTACCAGATTCATTTACCGGAACAAAATTTCGAACCCGCTCTGGTTATTGTTGGAACTATTGTTTCAAAGCCTACAAATGCTACATTTTGTATTGATATTGGATACAAAGCCGTAGCTTCTGAAAATCCTATTGATAAAAGATTAGTGATTTTAAATGATGAAAACCTAATCCCAACATCGCATTCAGAAGAACATTTAATTATAGAAAACAAAGGGAAAAACGAGTACGCTATTGGCGACACTATTTATGCCCAACCTTATCATGTTTGCCCAACCTGTGCCCTTTACGATTCGGTTCAGGTAGTAAATGCAGCGCATCAAATTTGCGATCAATGGCAGGTTGTTGCACGCAGCAGAAAAATTAACATCTAGGAGAAAAAGAATAGAAAATAGAGCGAAGAAGAAAGAGAATAGGCCTCACAATAACACTTGTAGAGAATCTCTGAGCCTTTGAACCTTTGTGACTTAAAAAAAATAATATGTTTATAATAGACGCACATCTAGACCTGAGCATGAATGCAATGGAATGGAATCGAGATTTAAGAAATGATGTACCTACATTACGTAATTTCGAAAAAGGAATGACAGACAAACCGGATCGCGAACGCGCCACGGTTTCTTTTCCAGATTTACGAAAAGGAAACATTGGTATTGTTGTCGCCACTCAAATTGCACGATTTGTAAAACCAGGCAGTATTATTCCGGGTTGGAATTCTCCTGAACAAGCCTGGGCACAAACACAGGGACAAGCTGCATGGTACAAAGCGATGGAAGAAGCCGGAGAAATTACAGCAATAACAGATAAAAAATCACTCCTAAAACAAATTGATTTATGGAATGACGGAACGCCAAACGATAAAAAACCTATTGGTTATATCTTAAGTCTTGAAGGTGCCGATTCTATTATTGATATTTCGTATTTAGAAAAAGCATACAATTACGGATTACGTGCCATCGGACCTGCACATTACGGACCCGGACGCTACGCAAACGGAACGGATGCTACCGGAAAAATGCAGCAAAACGGTCTAGATTTGTTGAAAGAAATGGAACGTTTGAATATTATTCTGGACGCAACACATTTGTGTGATGATGCTTTTTGGCAGGCTTTAGATCATTATAACGGACCCGTTTGGGCAAGTCATAACAATTGCAGAAGTCTGGTCGATCATAACCGTCAATATAGCGACGAAATGATTCAGGCATTAATTTCAAGAGGAGCCGTAATTGGCGGAGCTTTAGATGCGTGGATGCTAGTACCAAATTGGGAAAGAGGTGTTTCGACTCCAAAAGGTACAAATTGCAATCTCGAAACTGTTTTCAAACACATGGATCACATTTGCCAATTGGCAGGAAATGCGAATCATATTGGTATTGGTTCAGATCTGGATGGTGCTTTTGGAACAGAACAAGGTCCGTACGATTTAGATACGATTGCCGATTTGCAAAAATTGGTTCTGATTTTTAAAAACAACGCATATTCTAATGAAGATTTAGATAAAATCTTTCATCAGAACTGGATTAATTTTTTAATGAAAAATTGGGATTAACCCGTTGAGTGTAATTATTTTTAACACATAGAAACATAGTTTTTTTAGCTCAAAATAAGACGTGTCACTTATTTAAAACACACATAGCTAGCTATGTGAAAGAAATGGGTTTCTTTTTGTATTCTTCTTTACACATAAAATCTATGTTTCTATGTGTTAAATTGAAGTTAGTATGCATTACACCAAAAGAGGCTAGACTTAAAGAAATACTAAACTGGGAACTGCCTTCTTATACGATTGTAATTTTTCGTCGTTTGGATCAACTTCTGTAACGACATAATTAACCTCAGATAAGTTGGCAATTTTCATTTTTAGAACAGTATCGAGTTTTTCAGAAATAGTTAGAATCGCTGTTTTTTCAGAAGCCTGAATCATTGCTTTTTTTACCTGAACGGTTTCCCAATCAGAGTCTGAGAAACCACCTTCGATATCAAGAGCATTGGTTCCTAATATTAATAAATCGACTTTAATATTCGCCAATTGATTATAGACATCGCCGCTCACACACATTTGGCTGTAGGACGAAATGCTGCCGCCAATCATG
This sequence comes from Flavobacterium sp. NPDC079362, assembly GCF_050267765.1. Classification (NCBI taxonomy): domain Bacteria; kingdom Pseudomonadati; phylum Bacteroidota; class Flavobacteriia; order Flavobacteriales; family Flavobacteriaceae; genus Flavobacterium; species Flavobacterium sp. NPDC079362. The sequence continues at coordinate 25,309 of NZ_JBNNFM010000042.1, forward strand.
ATAATTTTAACATTGGGTTTATCCAAAAGTTCAACTGCTGATAAAACAGTAACGGTAAAAATGGTCAGATTCAAATCATCAGGAATCAAACGGATGAACTCACGAATTGTAGTTCCGCCGCCAATTAGTAAAACCATTCCATCATGAAGTAAACCTAACGTTTTTTGAGCAATAATTTGTTTAGATTCACCTGCATAAGTTTGATTATTAGAAGAAGCATGGTGATAGGCTTTTGTCATCGCACCACCTTTTACTTTAATCAATAAAGATTCTGATTCAAGTTCGTTAATATCACGTCTTACTGTATCTTCTGAAACAAATAATTTTGCAGAAAGCGTTTCAAAACTTACACGAGTATGCAAGTTTATCTCTTTTATAATAAGATTTTTACGTTCTTCTTTAGTGTAATTAATCACTTCATTATCATTACTCATGCAAATTCAATTTTATAGAAGCAAATGTAAACAATAAATGCAATATTATTGCGAAACAAATTATAACACAATGTAATAAAAAAGTTAATTTGTCTATTTTAAAGACATTTAAGTATAAATTCGTTTTGCAAAAAAAATGCAAACCTAACCAATAAACTATATTTTTGTCTAACAATCAAAAAAGCAACCATGCAAAAAAGCCTATTTCTCCTTTTACTATTTTGTTTTTCTTTCGGAAATGCCCAAACTTCTTTCACAAACAATTCTATTATCCCTGCTCCCAATTCATACAAAGCAACAGGAGATAGTATTCGTTTAAACGGACAGATAAAATTTACTTTCGAAAAAAATAAATACAGCGCAAGAGAACTTAAAACTGCACAAATTTTCGAGTCGGCTATAAACTCAAATATGCCAAACAAAAAAAGCAATCTTGAAGTTTTGTTTATTGCCAAAAATCCGGCTGAATCTTTAAAAAAAGAAGCTTATAAAATTGTCATTACTCCAAAAAAGATCACCGTTACCGGAAGTGAAGAAGGATTATTTTATGCTGTTCAGAGTTTATTGCAGCTTTTACCCAACAAACCAAAAAATCAGGAAATAAAACTACCTTGTGTTACCATAGAAGATGAGCCCAGATACAGCTACCGCGGGCTTCACCTTGATGTTTGCCGTCATTTTTTCTCTGTTGATGTTATAAAAGATTTTATCGCACAAATGTCTAGCTATAAGCTAAACAACTTTCATTGGCACCTAACTGACGATCAGGGATGGAGAATTGAGATCAAAAAATACCCAAAATTAACCGAAGTAGGTTCAAAAAGAGCACAGACTTTAGTGGGAAATAAATTCGAAAGATCACCCTACTTTTTTGACGGAAATCCGTACGGAGGTTTTTATACGCAGGAAGAAATCAAAGATGTAGTGAAATTTGCCGAAGATCATTATGTTAATATTATTCCGGAAATCGAAATGCCCGGTCATGCAACTGCAGCAGTTACGGCTTATCCTAATTTATCCTGTTTTCCGGATCGTCAATATAAAGTTATAGAATATTGGGGTGTTTTTGATGATATTTTCTGCGCTGGAAAAGAGGAAACCTTTACTTTTTTAGAAGATGTTTTGACCGAAATTATGGCTTTATTCCCAAGTAAGTATATTCATATTGGTGGAGACGAATGCCCGAAAACAAAATGGAAAGAATGCCCGAATTGCCAAAAACGAATCAAAGATTTAGGATTAAAAAACGAACATGAATTACAAAGTTACCTGACCACCCGAATAGAAAAATTCCTAAATGCACACGGAAGACAAATTCTGGGCTGGGATGAAATGCTGGAAGGCGGATTGGCACCAAACGCAGCGGTAATGTCATGGCAAGGTGAGTCTGGCGGAATTGAAGCCGCAAAACAAAAACACAATGTAATCATGAATCCGGAACAAGTGCTGTATCTGGATTATAATCAAGGCTATTCGCCAAATGAACCTTTAACAATTGGAAGATTAACGACAGTTGAAAAAATGTACAACTACAACCCAACTCCTGTTGATAGTTTAACCGTTGAAGAGCAAAAATATATTATAGGAGTTCAATCGAATCTTTGGTCTGAATATTTGACGAGTCCGGCAAAATTAAATTATATGATTTATCCACGAGTATTTGCTTTAGCCGAAATTGCCTGGACAGAGCCGAAAAACAAGAATTACAATCATTTTATTTTAAACCAAATTCCTTATCATTTAGAAAAACTGGAAGCGCAGAAACGATTGTATAAAGTCCCAACACCATTTGGCTCAGATGAAACAGCATTAATCGCATCAAAATATGTTCTGGATTTAAAACCAACCATCAAAAACGGTCAAATCTTCTACACTATTGACGGTTATAACCCTGACGAAACTGCTCAACTTTACACTAAACCCGTAACGATAAACATTCCGAAAGGAGAATTCAGAATCATCAAAACAGTTCAAATCAGTCCGAGCGGAAGAAGAAGTTCAATCAATAAGATATTAGTTCGAAATCCGGATTCAAAACCGGCTCTAGCCATAAAACCAACTAAGAAAGGTTTAAAATTCGATTATTATACCGGAACATTGTTTCAGCAAGTACAAGATTTAGATTTAGCAAAACCCGTTAATTCAGGAATTTTTGAAGGTGCGATAAGCAGTGAAAAATGGAAAACGAAAACGGAGCGTTATATTGGCTTAAAATTCGACGGATACATCTATATCGCAGAAACCGCAAATTATACGATTTCAACACTTTCAGACGACGGATCGAAGCTTTTTATCGATAATGAATTAGTGGTGAATAACGACGGAATTCATTGGCTCAACGAAGCATATGGGGTCATAAAGCTGGAAAAAGGTTTTCACAAATTGAACATCAGTTATTTTGATCAGATTGGCGGAACGACCTTAACTTGTTTTATCCAGCAGGAAGGAAAAGAAAAACAAGAAATAAGCGCTTCGCAATTGTATTATGAATAAGACATAAAAAAAGGTTCCGAAATATCGGAACCTTTTTTTATAAAACTAAAAGTCTTTTATATTATCCTTTTAAGCTTGCTGATAAATACTCACGGTTCATACGTGCAATATTTTCAAGAGAAATTCCTTTAGGGCATTCTACTTCACAAGCTCCAGTATTGGTACAGTTACCAAAACCTTCAAGATCCATGTGGTGTACCATGTTTAAAACACGATCAACAGCTTCTACTTTACCTTGAGGCAACAAAGCAAATTGAGATACTTTGGCAGCAACGAACAACATTGCTGATGAGTTTTTACAAGTTGCAACACAAGCTCCACAACCAATACAAGCAGCAGCATCAAATGATTTATCTGCATCGTGTTTGTTAATTGGAATTGTATTGGCATCAATTGTATTACCTGAAGTATTTACCGAGATAAATCCTCCTGCGTGTTGAATTCTGTCAAAAGAACTTCTGTCAACCACTAAATCTTTAATTACAGGAAAAGCTTTTGCTCTAAATGGCTCGATAAAAATCGTATCACCATCTTTAAACATACGCATGTGTAATTGACAAGTTGTTACTCCTCTATCTGGTCCGTGTGCTTCTCCGTTGATGAATAATGAACACATTCCGCAAATTCCTTCACGACAATCGTGGTCAAATGCTACTGGCTCTTCTCCTTTGTTGATCAATTGTTCGTTAAGAACATCAAGCATTTCAAGGAAAGACATATCTGGTTCGATTCCGTCGATTGGGTAATCAACAATTCCCCCTTTATCTTGGGCGTTTTTCTGACGCCATATTTTTAATGTAAGTTTCATACTGTTTTAGTTTGAAAGTCCTAAAGTCGAAAGTCAAAAGCCTTATTTGAGACTTTTGACTTTCGACTTTCGACCGAATTTTATTTGTAGCTTCTTTGAACTAATTTAATGTTTTCGTAAACCAGAGCTTCTTTGTGTAATACGGCATCACTTGGTTTTCCTTTGTACTCCCAAGCTGCAACGTATGCAAAGTTTTCGTCATCACGAAGTGCTTCCCCTTCTTCAGTTTGGTATTCTTCACGGAAGTGACCTCCACAAGATTCATTACGGTGCAATGCATCTTTCGCGAATAATTCTCCTAACTCTAAGAAATCGGCAACACGTGTCGCTTTCTCTAATTCCTGATTAAATTCGTTAGCGCTTCCAGGAACTTTTACATCTTTATAAAACTCTTCACGTAAAGCAGCAATTTCTACGATAGCCTCAGATAAACCTTGAGCATTACGAGCCATACCTACTTTATCCCACATAATCTTTCCTAATTTCTTATGGAAATAATCTACAGAATGAGTTCCTTTATTATTGATAAATCTGTCGATTTGATCTTTTACTTCTTTTTCTGCTGCTACGAATTCTGGTAAATCTGTAGAAATTTCTCCCATTTTAATATCCGGAGCTAAATAATCTCCAATAGTATAAGGTAATACGAAATATCCATCAGCCAAACCTTGCATCAAAGCAGAAGCTCCTAGTCTGTTTGCACCGTGATCAGAGAAGTTAGATTCTCCAATTGAGAAACATCCCGGAATTGTAGTCATTAAGTTATAATCAACCCAGGTACCACCCATTGTGTAGTGAACTGCAGGGTAAATCATCATTGGTGTTGTATAAGGATCCTCATCGACGATTTTGTAATACATCTGGAATAAGTTTCCGTATTTACTTTTCACGATTTCAGCTCCTAATTTTGTTACCAAAGCAGCATCTTTATCATTTAAACCTTTTACGAAAGCTTCTTCAGTTCCGTAACGTTTGATCGCAGCAGCAAAATCTAAGTAAACAGCTTCTCCGGTTTTATTAACTCCAAAACCAGCATCACATCTTTCTTTTGCAGCACGAGATGCAACATCACGAGGTACTAAGTTACCAAAAGCAGGATATCTTCTTTCTAAGAAATAATCTCTTTCAGCTTCAGATAAATCAGTTGCTTTTTTCTTTCCTTCACGGATCGCTTTAGCATCTTCTTGTTTTGCAGGAACCCAAATACGACCATCATTACGTAACGATTCAGACATCAAAGTCAGTTTTGACTGGTGATCTCCAGAAACCGGGATACATGTTGGGTGAATTTGCGTGTAACAAGGATTTGCAAAAAACGCTCCTTTTTTATGTATTTTCCAAGCTGCTGTTGCGTTACTTCCCATAGCATTTGTTGACAAGAAAAACACGTTTCCGTATCCTCCAGAACCAACAACTACTGCGTGAGCAGAATGTCTTTCTATTTCTCCCGTAATAAGGTTACGAGCGATAATACCTCTCGCTTTACCGTTCACGATAACAATGTCAAGCATTTCGTGACGGTTGTACATTTTCACTTTTCCACGACCAATCTGACGGTTCATTGCAGAATAAGCTCCTAGCAATAATTGCTGACCAGTTTGTCCTTGTGCATAAAATGTACGGGAAACCAAAGTTCCTCCAAAAGAACGGTTATCTAGTAATCCACCATATTCACGAGCCAATGGAACTCCCTGAGCCACACACTGGTCAATAATATTAGTAGAAACTTCAGCCAAACGGTGAACGTTTGCCTCACGTGCACGGTAGTCACCCCCTTTTACAGTATCATAAAACAATCTGTAAACCGAGTCACCGTCACCTTTATAATTTTTTGCCGCATTGATACCACCTTGTGCTGCAATAGAGTGCGCACGACGAGGTGAATCCTGAAAACAAAATGCTTTTACGTTATATCCCTGCTCCGCTAAAGTAGCCGCAGCTGAACCTCCAGCCAAACCTGTACCAACAATAATAATATCTAAATTACGTTTGTTTGCAGGGTTCACTAAATTAATATGATCTTTATAATCTGTCCATTTGTCCGATATTGGGCCGTGTGGAATTTTTGAATCTAATGCCATTATAATTTATATTAATTATTGTTTGAAATGATGAAATAATGCGATAATCACGAAAAGTGCCGGAACTACAACTGCAAAACCGTAACCCACTTTACTTAAAAATCTAGAATATTTATTGTGCATCCCCATTGATTGAAGAGATGAACCGAATCCGTGCCAAAGGTGAAAACCTAACAACACAAATGATACACAATAGATACCAGTACGAATTGGGTCATGAAATTTATGAACTAATTCACCATAATATCTTGTAGCATCCGGTGCGGCACCTGCAATATATTTATAGGTAACTTCAGGAAACCAAAAATCATAGAAATGCAATCCTAAGAAAGCCAAAATAACCAATCCAGAAATAATCATATTTCTAGAACTCCAGGAAGCATTAGCAGCTCCATTGTACTTTGCATATGCAATTGGTCTCGCAGCAGTGTTCTGAGCAGTCAATACAAATCCCATAACGAAATGGAAAATTACCCCGATTGCCAAAACTGGTTGCATTACATATTGAATCAGCGGATTGTATCCCATAAAGTGAGACGCTTCGTTAAAAACATCTTTACTAATAATAGAAATGAAATTTAAGGAAACATGCAGCGCTAAAAACGTGATTAAGAATATTCCCGAAAGGGCCATAGCCACTTTCTTTAAGATGGAAGCATTCAATAGTGCAGATTGTGCCATAATTGTTTAAGTAGTTTGTTTTAAAAAATTATACAAAAATAAAGCAATTAGACATGAACTACAACCATTTCGTTGTTATTTATAATGATTTTAAAGAGCTTTGCCCAATATTATTGCAAATTATTTAAAAACAAGAAAATAGATATTTTTCACAAGCCATTTTAACCTATTTCTAACTTTTACATAATTACCAAATTGCTATTTTTAGTCCCAATTTGATTTATTTTTCTCAAAAATAAACGCTACAACGATTTTAATCAACGAAAACAAGTAAATTCTAGAAGCATAATTTTACCTTTATCAGCTTCAAAAAACATGATAATGAAAACAGGAATTGACGCTATCTCTTTTGATGTAGCCAACATACATTTACCCATAAAAACCTTGGCAATTGCCAGAAACATTGAGCCTGAAAAATTAAAGAAAGGCCTCGGATTAATCAAAATGACTTTGCCGGACGTTCATCAGGACGCAGTTGTTTTTGGAGCAAACGCTTTGACTAAACTTATTCTTGAAAACGAAATAAACCTAAACGAAATTAGCAGGATTTATGTTGGGACAGAAAGCGGAATCGATAGCTCTAAACCTATCAGTTCTTTCTTAATCAGCTTAATGGAACAGAAATTTGGAGAAGATTCTCTGGAAAAATGTGATGTTGTCGATTTTACATTTGCCTGTATTGGCGGTGTAGACGCTTTACAAAACTGTATCGATTTTGTAAAACTAAATCCATCCAAAAAAGCAATAGTTGTTACGACTGATTTTGCGAAATATGATTTGAATTCAACAGGAGAATATACACAAGGTGCCGGAGCTCTTGCAATGCTAATAACATCGAACCCTAGAATTATTGCTTTTGATCATAATTGGGCAACAAGTACAAAAGGTGTTTTTGATTTTTTTAAACCCTACAGAACTATCTCAAAGGAATCGATTACGCAAAATGAGAATAACGATCCTTGGTTTGATAATTTAGAAGCCGAAATCGAAATTCATAAAGACCAGCCCGTTTTTGATGGTCAATATTCGAATCAATGCTATATGGATCGTACGAGATCTGCTTACTTTTCATTCAAGAAACTAAAAAACACAACCGAAACTTTATACAATTCCTGGAACAGCATTATCATGCACCTTCCCTACTCTTTTCAGGGACGCCGAATGTTATCTGAAATTTATGCTTTAGATCATGCTGATAAAATTATTGCAGACAATATTGAACCAGCAGATTATCAAACTAAAATCAAAGAAGTTGGGAAATCTGATGAGTACAGAAAATTCGTAACCGAGAAATTACAGCCTGCAGAATTGGCTTCTTCTTTAATTGGAAATCTTTATACAGGATCTATTTTCATGGGATTATTATCTACTTTGGCTCATTATTATGATACCAAACAAGACGTTACAGGAACTAAATTTGGATTCCTGGCTTACGGAAGCGGCTCTAAATCTAAAGTATTTGAAGGAACAATTCAACCGGAATGGCAATCGGCTTTAGTCAAAACTAAACTTTTTGAAAATTTAGAAGAAAGTGTAGAAATAGGTTTTGAAACTTATGAAAGTCTTCATAAAAAAGAACAAAAACAAAGTGTGAGAACCCCTAAAAACGAGTGGATTTTAGATCGAATCGAAAAAGAAATTCCTAATTTGATTGGGGCGAGATATTATAAGTGGATCGAATAAAAATTAAATTCCAATTAAATGCGCCTAACCTTTGTCAAAGCTTTAAACTTTGACAAAGGTTTTTTTACGTACAATCTTGGTCATCGAAACAAAGCAAAACTTTGAAAAATGATTAACCACATTACAGCACACACACAACATCTTGTCATTTTCGAAGGGAGAAATCAGATAAAGCAAATCAGCAACAGCACTTTATCCCCGCGTGTGATTTCTCCTCCGTCGAAATGACAAAAAAGTATTACGTTCAGTAAAAACAAGAAGAATACCATTCCTTTTTATGTTGTTCTGTATAATTTTGATTTCCTCTAATGGTTTGATCTTCCTCGTTCATTCCGTTTACCATTCCCAACATAAAGGCGGTTATTATTACAATGAGTTTTCTTTTTATCCACTTCTCATCACCGTAAAGCTTACTTATAAATAGTAAACTTATTATGCGATAAACTAAAACCAAGATTCTCATAAATCAGCACATTTTCTACGCGCCTTTTATTGGTGGTAACTTCAATACTTTTCAAATTATTCTGATCTGCAAAATCTTTTATTTCATTTATCAGTAACCGACCAATGCCTTGACCACAATGCTTTTTATCAATAAAAAATTCCTGAATTTCTTCAACCGGACCACAATGATGCAAAAGATTCTGGGTATGAAAACTAACAAAACCTACACATTCATTTTCGTTTTCTGAGAGTAAATATAGACTGTTTAGATTCGAAATGTTTTCATTGAATATTATTGCAAAAACCTCGAAATCTACAACTTCATTTTCAAGTTCGCAGATTGACTTATAAACAAAATCTAAATCTTGTTTTTCGACTTTTCTAATTTTGATATTTGATTTCATATTCAATTTACAAGTTACCATAAACCACAATATGTTCAGCGTAGGTTAATTTATCGTTTAACCAATTTATTATTTCAGTCAAAAAAGCTTTCTCCTTTTTTTATTATCCTTTTCTATATGTTTTATTTTTTCAACAATCTATATGATCGTTTTATGATCAAAAAAATTATGCACAGTAGTATCAAATCCATTATCAAGTATATCATTTCACGGATTTCGTAATGGAAAAACAGATTGAAACTCTTTCAAGATAAGATCGAAATCTTCTGCTGAAACAAAAGCATCATTCCGTTTATCCGTTTTGTAGAATTCCCTTTCTCCATTCGCAGGCCATAAAATAAAACCAATTTTTGAAGATGCTGTTTTTCCTGTTGATATGATAATCGATTTTTGATTAATCCTTTCAATAGTCTTTATTATATCACACTTACAAATTCCATAATTTTCTTTTGCTATTTCATAATTGCATTCGGTCTTTAAACAGATTTCTTTAATATTAGTATCATGAAATTCTTTTTCGCATAATAATACATCACCATCATTTTTTTTAAGAAGCTGAACAGCAATACTTAAAGGAATCGAAATTCTGCTTCTTAATATTTTTAATTTTTCATCGTTCATTTTTCAAATCATAAATATTCACTCGACCCAAGACGCACAAATTTAACTTTATATTTTTGAACATATTTATTCCATTCCGTTTTATACTTTTCATTATTATAAATAGCGACTGCATAATCAGCAACTTCTTGACTAAAATGATTGCCAAAAATAGCATCAAGATTCTCAATTCCAGAATCAATTACTCGTTTTAAGATCGCTAATTTATCTTTTCTGTTTTCTTTGCAAACTTTGTCGAGCCATAATCCTTTTCCAATTTTTACATATTCTTCGAGTAAACTATCGGTAATAAATTCAGAAGGAACATCATTGATATTAGGTTCGTTTTTGCCGTTTTTGAATGTCGTTAAAATTAATTCTTCCGAATAAAATTCATTTGGAATCAACGAAATCAATGTTCCACTCTGAGCAGCTTTTAAGCAAAGTTCTTTTGTTATAAACTGATCGGGTATTTTCTGAATTGCAAAACCATCTTTACTCACTAATTTTTCACAAAGTTCCGGCGTAATAAAATCCTGACCAACATAATCTAAAGCATGAAATGTTTTATTTAATGCCAACTCACACAATTCTCGAGTTTTAAACTGAAGCGGAACTAATTTTAAATCTCTATAATTTGATTTCACCCTATTTTGCCAATACTCATAGGTTTTTGCAGGCGGATTATTTTGTTTTAAAATCAATTCTCCAAATTCCAGTTCCCGTTTTAATTCTTCGAAAGTTCCTATTAAAGGATTATCAAGATGCTGGCGCAATTCGATTGATATAACATTTTCATTAAGATCATCATCATATTGGCAGGCATTTTTAGGGTCAAGATCTTCTGTTTTATCATTATAATAAAACAACTCATTTTTTTGTTTTGCAAAAGTGGTGTAATGATCGTCGACTATAAAAACCGGAGCTTCTATAATGCCAGAGCATTTAAAATTTCCGTGATTGTACGAAGTCATTACAGCTTCCTTGGCTTTTACGTTGCCTATTATTTCGACATTAGAACCGCCCAATAATAAACTCTGGCAATCGACATCTCCATTAATATAAATATAAGGTCCGTAATCTCCTTCGGCATTTATAATGCTTCCGGTTGTAGAGAAATTTCCGTTTATTAAAATCCCTTCGATTCTTATCGCATCAATTTCTTTTAATGGAAGACTTAAGATATTAGCAAGCCATTTTTTTTCTTTATCTTCATAAATATCCAAATAGAAGTTGCCTTCGAAATTTAAATCTTCGTCTGAAACTAAAAAGAAATCCTGATCGTCCCATTCATCAAAATAATCAAATCCTTCATGATCAATTAGAAATGAATATTGCGATTTTATGTCTTTTATTGTTACTAGTTTAAAACTTGAATTTTGCATTTTAATTTTATTAATCGAAGTTGATTTTTCTTTACTATCAAGATTACACATTTCTATATTCAAAATCAACAATAGTCAGAAAAATTGTATTTTTTCATTCGAGAAAACAATTTACAAAATGTATCTTACAAACAAACACTTGTTTTCTACCAAAACCAAGACACATCAGTAGAAACATTAGCCGAATCAGAGAGCTTAAAGACATGAAACAAGAAGCACTTGCACAAGCAATTGGCACGACTCAACAATCTATTTCTATTATTGAAGGAAGCGAAAGTGTTGATGATGAAAAACTTAAAGCAATTGCCGAAGCTCTGGGCGTTCCTACCGAAGTAATAAGGAATTTTTCTGAAGAAGCTGTTTTTAATATTATTGAAAATACTTTTGATATAGAAAACAACAATGGTTCTGCAATTAGTTACGGATGTACTTTTAATCCGTTTGATAAACTTCTTGAAGCTTTTGAAGAGAATAAAAAACTTTACCAATTATTAATTCAAGCAGAAAAAGAGAAAGTTGCTTTTTTAGAGAAGTTATTGAATGAGAAAAAGTAATTTCTACAAAAGATATATTTATAGAAAAACTGAAGTTTGACTGCTTCGGTTTTTTTATAAATAATTTTGTAATGTCTTCTCCATCGAAATAACAAGATTATAAAAAACTTAGTGCCTTAGTGTCTTCGTGGCAAAACCTAAACAAATAAGAAAACTTTAATAAATCAATCTTAGCCGATTCTCTAAAATTCACTATTTTTGAAATTCGAAGTTCAAAACTCACATTATTATGAAATATCATCAAATAAACAGCGCTCTTTTTGTAAAAAACCGCAAAAAATTCACGGCAGAAATGAAACCTAACAGTGTTGCCGTTTTCAACTCAAATGACATTTATCCGGTTAGTGCAGATAGTACTTTGCCATTTGCACAGCACAGAGATATTTTTTATCTAAGTGGTGTCGATCAAGAAGAAAGCATTTTGCTTTTGTTTCCGGATGCACCTTATGAGAACCAAAAAGAGATTCTTTTCCTGAAAGAAACAAACGATCATATTGCAGTTTGGGAAGGCGAAAAGTTAAGCAAAGAACGCGCATTTCAGGTTTCGGGCATCAGAACGGTTTATTGGCTGCAGGATTTTCATAAAGTTTTGAACGAAATGATGACGTATGCAGATACGATGTACATTAACACAAACGAACATTACCGTGCAACAGTAGAAACTGAAACTCGCGAGGCTCGTTTTGTAAAATGGTGGAAAGAACGTTATCCTGCACACCAAGTAGCAAAAAGCAACCCAATCTTACAACGCATTCGTTCTGTAAAAGAAAGCGAAGAAATCGATTTGATTCAGCAAGCTTGTGATATTACGGAGAAAGGTTTCCGTAGATTATTATCGTTTGTAAAACCAAATGTTACTGAATACGAAATCGAAGCCGAATTGATTCACGAATTCGTTCGTAACCGCTCTAAAGGTTTTGCTTATACGCCAATTATTGCTTCAGGAAATAATGCGAACGTTTTGCATTATATCGAGAACAATCAACAGTGCAAAGCCGGAGATTTAATTTTACTTGATGTTGCGGCTGAATATGCAAACTATTCTAGCGATATGACAAGAACGATTCCGGTTTCGGGAAAATTCTCAGATCGTCAAAAAGCGGTTTACAATGCTGTTTTGAGAGTAAAAAACGAGGCTACAAAAATGTTGGCTCCGGGAACACTTTGGAAACAATATCATATTGAAGTGGGTAAAATCATGACCTCAGAACTACTTGGTTTAGGTTTACTGGACAAAGCCGATGTTCAGAACGAAAACCCGGAATGGCCTGCTTACAAAAAATATTTCATGCACGGAACTTCTCACCACATGGGTCTTGATACGCACGATTACGGCTTGCTTCACGAACCTATGAAAGCTAATATGGTTTTTACGGTTGAACCGGGGATTTATATTCCAGGCGAAAAATTCGGAATCCGTTTAGAAGACAATGTTGTGGTTCAGGAAAAAGGAGAACCTTTTAACCTGATGCGCAATATTCCGGTTGAAGTAGATGAAATCGAAAGTTTGATGAATTCTTAAAGAAAGAGAAAAGAATATAGATTATCGAATAAAAACGGCTGGCAGAAATGTTAGCCGTTTTTTTTTATCAGAATTAAAATTTAATAATTTAAAAAGTTTGCTACGAATTCCACAAATTTTCACTAATTATTATTCCCTTTAATTCTATTAATAAAAAGCATAAATAAAATTCGTGCAATTCAATTTTTGAAGTTCCTTTTGATTCGTGTAAATTTGTGAAATTCGTGGCGAAAAAAAATCTTCGCTAACAAAACCTATTTAAAAATAATATTTTGAAAACTCTTTTATATAAAAATACCACAATTTCTTATACCGATTCAGGCAAAGGAACGGCGATTGTATTTCTTCACGGTTTTTTAGAAAACAAAAAAATGTGGAGTGATTATGTCGATTTTTTCTCTGAACAATATCACATCATCACAATCGATTTGTTAGGTCATGGCAAATCTGATTCTTTAGGATATGTGCACTCTATGGAGGACAATGCAAAGGTTGTTCATGAAGTTTTAGCCCATCTAAAGGTTGAAAAAGCCATTATTATTGGTCATTCTATGGGTGGTTATGTTGGTTTGGCTTTCGCCGAATTATTCCCCAAAAACATCAACAAACTGGTTCTGCTAAACTCTACATCTAAAGCAGATAGCCACGAGAAAAAAATAAACCGAAATCGCGCTATCAAAGCGGTAAAACAAAATTATATAAATTTCGTAAATCTTGCGATTGGCAACTTGTTCAGCGAAAACAACAGAGCCAGATTGACCGAAGAAATTGAAGAAGCCAAGATTCAGGCTTTAAAAACTCCTTTGCAGGGAATTGTGGCTTCGCTTGAAGGAATGAAAATTCGAAAAGACAGGGTATTGCTTTTGCAAAAGAATTTATTTCCCGTTTTATTGATTTTAGGCAAAAAAGATCCTGTTTTAAATTACGAGGAAAGCATTCTTCAAATCGAAAATACCAATGCAAAACTGGTTTCTTTTGATGACGGACATATGAGCCAGATTGAAAACAAGAAGGAATTAAAAACTGTATTATTAGATTTCTTCGAATAATACCATCATTATAAAAATCGGATAGGAGCCTAGGGATTAATTCCCTAGGCGACCTTCCACACCACCCGGCATACGGATCCGTACCAAGGCGGTTCTTAATTTACGATA
>NZ_JBNNFM010000043.1:0-36173 GCF_050267765.1 Flavobacterium sp. NPDC079362
TGCATAATCATTGATTTTAGTACTTAAATATAAGAAAAATCAATGTGTAAAACAAAAAAAAACTGCCCGAAATTACTTTTCGGACAGCCTCTTGTCGTAAAATATCTTAAGATTTAAAATAAGATAAACATTTATAGCCAGCTCCATAGGAGCGACATATTTATAGATATTGAGAACAGGTTATTGAAATAAAGCTCCAGAGGAGCGATATAGCCATTTTTATTGACAACTTAATATACCACCCCGTTGGGTTCTATTGTATGAATTTTTAATTTTCTATAATTATATCGTCCCGCCGGGACTTAATATAAATTACATCAGATTAGTAAACCCGAAAGGTTTTGAAACCTGTCTAGTTTGTCTTAAAACGAGAATTTTGATCGTTGAATCTTTGTCAAAGTTTTTAAATTTTGACAAAGATAGTTGCGCATAATAAACCTATTTGGTTTGATGTAGTTAAGAATTGCGTTTAATTATTATTTCTCAATAATCATTGTAATTCCTTGTCCACCGGCAGCGCAAATGGATATAAATCCTCTTCCTGAGCCTTTTTGGTTTAATAATTTTGCCATAACACCAATTATTCTTCCTCCGGTAGCGGCAAATGGATGTGCTGCGGCTAAACTGCTTCCTTTTACGTTTAATTTTTCCCTGTCAATTGCCCCTAAGGCTTTCTTTAAGCCCAATTGTGTGCTTAATTCCGGACTTTCCCAAATTTTTAAGGTGGCTAAAACCTGAGCGGCAAAAGCTTCGTGAATTTCATAATAATCAAAATCCTGCAAAGTCAATCCTGCTTTATCGAGCATTCTGCTTGCAGCAAATAGTGGCGCTAACAAGAGGTTTTGCTGATTTTTGACGTATTCTATAGCTGCAACTTCGGCAAAAGTAATATAAGCCAAAACAGGGAGATTATTTTCTTTTGCCCATTCTTCGCTTGCCAAAAGTATACATGAGGCACCATCTGTAAGTGGCGTTGAATTTCCGGCGGTAAGTGTGCCGTTTGTTTTGTCGAAGGCAGGATTTAATTTAGCTAATTTTTCAAGAGTGCTGTCTTTTCTAAGATTATTATCTTTGTCAAGTCCGTTAAAAGGAGTAATCATATCATCAAAAAAACCTTCATCATAAGCTTTTGCCATGTTCAAATGACTTTTTAGCGCTAAGTTATCCTGATCTTCGCGAGAGATTTTATAATGTTTTGCCGTAATTTCTGTATGTCCTCCCATCGAAAGTCCGGTTTGGGATTCTTCGTTACGCGGAACTAAAGGCGTCAGATCTTTTGGACGTAATTTTAGAAATAGTTTTATTTTCTCGCCCAATGATTTTGCTTTTCTGGCATTGAGCAAAATCTTTCTCAGTTTTTCGCTCACGGCAATTGGCATATCACTTATTGAATCGACACCGCCGGCAATTCCGGATTCTATTTGTCCAAGAGCAATTTTATTGGCAATATATATAGCGCTTTCTATTCCGGTGTCACAAGCTTGTTGCAAATCACACGCAGGAGTTGCCGGATCAAGAGACGTTTTCATAACACATTCCCTAATCAAATTACTGTCATAAGTATGTTTGATTACAGCTCCTCCGGCAACTTCGCCTAATAATTTTCCTGTTAGATTGTATTTGTTTATCAGGCCGTTTAAGGCAGCAGTCATCATTTCTGTATTTCCAACTTCGGCATATGCGGTATTGGCTCTCGCAAACGGAATCCGATTATAGCCAACGATGGCAACTTTTCTAATTGTGGTGGTATTGTTCATAACTAGTTGTTTTCGAAAGATTTTAGACTTAAAGATAAGCAGACTTTTGTAATTAGATATTTTCAGATGATGATATTTTATTTTTTTAGGATGTTTATCATAATTAATATTAAATGTTATATTTATTTAGAATGATTAAAAATAATTTGGATTACAGGTTTTTAGCTATTACTTTTGCCAGCGAAATCAAAACCAAATAAAATGAATAACATGACCATAAAAAAAGTTTTATTTAGCCTGATGTTTTTAAGTTCACTATCTATGATGAGCCAGGAACTGGGAAAAATAACGGGAAAAGTCTCTTTAAGCGGTAACGTATCTGCAGAGAATGTTTCTGTCGTTCTTAAAGGAACAAAATATACCGCAATTACAAATGAACATGGACAATATGAGATTAAAAATGTTAAAACCGCGAGTTATATCATTAGTATTAGTGCTGTAGGGATTCATCCAGTCGAGGATAGGATTACGGTTACAGCGAAACAAACTACAATTAAAAACTTTATGCTTTCTGAAAGCCAGGAAGATCTTGATGAAGTGGTGATTACCAAAAACAAGTACAAGCAAGATAAGCCTTCGTTGTCATTGCGTCTTCAGACTCCTATCCTTGAGATTCCTCAGAACATCCAGATTGTTAGTGCTCAGACTTTGAAAGACCAACAAATTATTAGTATGAGTGACGGTGTGATCAGAAACGTGAGTGGTGCGGTACGTTCAGAGCATTGGGGAGATTTGTATACGAATATTAAAATGCGTGGTTCTCAAATTCAGGCTTTCCGTAATGGTTTTAATGTGGTTTCATCTTTTTGGGGACCTCTTACTGAAGATATGAGTTTTGTAGATCATATCGAGTTTGTAAAAGGACCGGCAGGATTCATGCTTTCAAGTGGGGATCCAAGCGGACTTTATAATGTGGTGACTAAAAAACCAACGGGAATTACTAAAGGTGAAGCTACTGTGATGGCAGGAAGTTATGACTTTTACAGAGCAAGTGTTGATCTTGACGGGAAACTGGATAAAAAAGGGAAATTATTGTACCGTTTTAATGCGGCAGCACAGAAAAAAGGTTCACATCGCCCTTTTGAACACAATGACCGTTATGTAATTGCTCCTGTGATCAGTTACCAATTTGATGACAAAACAAAAATTACGGCTGAATATAATTTTCAGTATGCTAATATGACTGAGATTGGTTCTTTCTACGTATTTGGTCCCGGATCTGACGGATATGCAACATTGCCTGTTGGATTTACGATGACGCAGCCAGGATTGCCGGATACGAATATACAGGATCACAGCGGATACTTGACTTTTGAGCATAAGTTTGATGATAACTGGAAATTGACGGCACAAACGTCTTATTTTAAGTATCTGCAAGAAGGATATAGTTCATGGCCAAGCGCAGTGGGTCCGGATGATAATATCGCAAAAGGAAAAGTGATTAGAAGAGTTGGTATTTGGGATGCAGATAGTAATATGTATTTAGGTCAAATATTTTTGAACGGAAAATTCAATACCGGATCAGTTACTCATAAAATATTGGCGGGTGTAGATTTAGGAAGCAAAGATTATATGGCAGATTGGGGACAAGGACATAATCTTGATACCGTAGACAGTCCATTTGATTTATACAACCCAAATTACGGAACACCATCTAATGGATTGCCTAATTTTGACCATACAACACCACTTTCTATAAGAGCAAAAGCTGCCGGTGGTTTAATGAATACGAATTATGCTGCAGGATATATTCAGGATGAACTTGGTTTTTTCGAAAACAAATTAAGATTGACTCTTGCTGCAAGATATACCTGGATTAGTCAGGCGAGTTGGGGTGATCCTGCAATAGCAGACAGCCATATTACGCCACGTGTAGGTTTAAGTTATTCTATTACAGATAGTTTTGCTGTTTACGGATTATACGATCAGGCTTTTATACCACAATCCGGTGTGATTTTAAGTGGAGAAAAAGTAAAACCTCTTACTGGTAATAATACGGAATTAGGTATTAAAAAAGATTGGTTTGACGGAGCCTGGAGTACTACATTTTCTGCTTACAGTATCTTAAAACAAAACGAACTTACATCTGATCCTCTAAACCAGCCCGGACAAATGTATAGTGTGGTTTTAGGCGAAAAAAGAGCAAGAGGTGTTGAACTTGATTTGCGAGGAAAGATTTTTGACGGCCTTAATATAATTGCTAATTATGCTTTTACAGAATCTGTGGTGTTAGAAATTGATCCTTTAGTTTCTGAGACCAGTAAAATATATAAAGGCGATATAGTTCCCGGATATGCTAAACATACAGCAAATGCATGGTTGAATTATAGTATTCAATACGGTACTTTCAAAGGTTTTGGCGCTTCTATTGGAGGGACTTATCTTGCAGGGCGTCTAACAGATAACTGGGGTACAGGTCTTGAAAAATTACCAAATTATTTTAAATTAGACGGAGGTTTATCTTATGATACTAAAAAGTTCAAAATTACTGCAAACGTATTTAATATCTTAAACGAATATCTTTACAGCGGTTCTTATGCTACTTTTCTTAAATCATATTACTGGCAAACAGAACAACCTATAAATTTTAGAGTAGGTGTAACGTATAAATTCTAATTGTTTTATACCCCAGATGACGCAGATATAAACGGTTTTTACTGGTTTTTTATTGTAGTAATTTGTAGGTCAAAAAAAAGCATCCGTCGATATGGCGGATGCTTTTTTATTTAAGGTTAAAATCCTTTTTTTACTGAGTTTTTAGCCGGCGGATTTTAACGGATTAAACTGGTATTTGCAGGTTTTTTATTAGAAAATTTTAAAAATCCGTGTTAATCCATTTAACCCGCATCATCCGTGGGCTAAATTCGCGTATTTTATCCTTGATGAATCAACGGGATTACTTTTGAGCCTATAAGTTCTATAGCATTCATTAACTGAGTGTGCGTTAATCCTGCATTATCCATTTGGAATGTAAATCTCGAAATTCCGCCAAGAGATTCACTGTGGCGTAAAATTTTCTCAGCAATTCGTTCCGGATCACCAACAACAAGAACACCCTGATCATCGATAAGCCCGTCAAACTTGTCCTTTGTTACCGGTGGCCAACCACGTTCCCTGCCTAATTTAGTCCAAAGTTCTGCATATCCCGGATAATATTCTTCTATCGCTTTTTGAGTTGTGCTTCCTACAAAACCTGGTGAATGCAAACCTACTTTAAGTTCTTCGGGTTGGTAACCAGCAGCTTTTCCGGCTTCACGATACAGATCGACTAATGGTTTAAAACGATGTGTTTGTCCGCCAATAACGGCAACCATCAAAGGCAAGCCTAAAGATCCTGCGCGAACGAAGGATTCAGGAGTTCCGCCAACGCCTAACCAGATAGGGAGTTTTTCCTGTAATGCTCTTGGGTATATTGGGAGATTGTTTAAAGCCGGACGAAATTTCCCTGACCAGGTTACAAATTCATTGTCTCTAATTTGTAATAGCAGATCTAATTTTTCACTAAAAAGGGCATCATAATCATTCAGATTAAATCCGAAAAGGGGATATGCTTCAATAGAAGATCCACGGCCTACAACAATTTCAGCCCTTCCTTTCGAAATCAGGTCGAGTGTAGCAAAACTTTGATATACCCTGACAGGATCAGCAGCGCTTAAAACCGAAACGGCACTCGATAATCGAATACGCTTGGTTCGTGCTGCGGCAGCGCTTAAAATAACGACCGTAGCCGAATCTAAAAACTCTTTTTTATGATGTTCTCCAATTCCAAAAACGTCAAGTCCGGCTTGATCTGCCAGCTCAATTCTTTGCAGTAATTGTTCCATCGCATCGACACTACTCAAAGTGTTGTTGTCTCCGTACATCGCCGAAGCAAAACTGTCAATCCCTATTTCTATCATATAGTAAAGATATTAAATTTTATTTTTGCTCTTTCTTAAATAAAATCTAATTCAGTAAATGCAACGCGAGTTTAGTTTTTAATATTCAAATAGGCAGTGGTGAAGAATAATGGATTCACTAGAAAAATATCGGTTCTGTTTTTTTGGATTACAGGCATATCATGACCCGGAAATACAATTAATTCAGGACTTTTTAGTTCCAGATTTCTAATATTATTTCTGTTTTGTGCCGCTTTTTCAGGTTGGGTTGGCAATCTTTCAACATCAGTCGATTGAAGCCAGTCAGCATGTACAACCGCATCTCCTGTTAGTAAAACAGGACCTTTGTCTAAATTTACAAGAATCATTAAATCACTATCTGTATGTCCCGGTTTTTCTATTAATTGCAGGGTTCCGTCACCAAACAAATCGTACGACTTTCCTACTACCGAGGCACTTTCTTTGAACGCGGAAGCAGCTTTAAATTCAGGAAGACTTCCTTCTTTTGGTTTTGATTCGCCATTCATGATCAATTGCGCATTTTTAAAAGCATCAACAGTTCCTATATGGTCATCATGAAGATGCGAAATAGCCAGATATTTAATTTCATCAGGATTTACACCAAACCTTTTCAGCTGATTAAAAGACAGCATTTCTGGTTTTGATTTACTTTCAAACAAAAAAGACATTGGAAATCCTAAACCACTTTGACCTTCAAGAGCTACTTTTTCTGATATTCCGGAATCAAATAAAATATAACCAAACTTAGGATGTTTAATCAGATAGATAGGGCAGGGCCTCCATTTTTTGTAAGTAGGACTCAATGCTTTTGCCATTCGGTTGAATCCGGTATTAAAAACATACAATTCGATACCGGAATTTTTAGCAAAATCTTCATTTTGAATCTCCGGATTTTCGCCTACAATATTTGTTGGCTGGTATTTGATTGCAAACGAAATTGCAAACGAAATAAGAATCAAAACAATTGCAATTATTTTTACAGTGATAGAATACCATTTGGTTTTAGAATCAGTTTTTTCAGTTTGCTGATTATTCGAACTTAATATCAAAATACAAATAAGAAGTGTTATTACAGCAGCAAGCGGAATGTCTTGACACAGAATTATAAAGAATAAGGTTAATGGTATTGGAACCAAATAAAAGTATTTTTTAAAGTTTGAAGAACTTTGTTCTTTTGATTTATAGACCATCAAAGTAAAGAATAGAAGTAAAATTACTATTGCCGGAACTTCAATATAATCAAAGAATATTTTTCGGGCGTAAATCGTTAAATATTCGCTTGTCCAATAAATTAATACATTGCCACTTAAAGCAATCGCAATAAATAGTATTGCACCATTTTTAAAAAATTGTTGACGAACAAAACGACTGCTCCAAATTGCTATCAGTAAAGAAAAATAAATAATTACAAAATAATGCCCATACTTTACGGGTTGATCCGGCACTGCATCTTCAGCCATAAATTTTGCTATTTCAGAACCCTGATTGTTCCAAATTGGGATTAAAAATAAATATAAAAGAATTCCAATCGCGCTTGCAGCAATTGCGATCCTATCCGGGCTTTTTTTTAAGAACTTAAATAATCGTTTCATCTTTTTGTCATTTTAATTTTAAAATTATTAGACAAAATAACAATGATAAAAGAACCCTTGCATTTACATATGTAAAGGATTATGTACTATTTGCAAATATGTAATTTCAGGTTCTTAAAAAATATACACAATAGGAAACTGTACCCTTAAATTAAATGATTTTTGTATCTGTGTCTCATCTCTTTTACCCATTAATTTTGTTAAAAAATTAAATAAGTATAAAGATGAAAACTAATAATACCACCAACATTCAGTTTGATCAGATCAATATATCGTCTTTAAAATCAATTGTAAATATGTATCAAAATAAAATTAATGATACTGTTAATTCTGAAGCAAGATCCTTGCAATTAGAAAATAATTTTGGGCTTCCTTTGAGCGTCGCTTCTTTTGAAAACCGTGTAGTTGGTTATGCTTTTGTTGTAATTAATAAAGTGGGAGAAACTGAAATAAATTCCTATTGGGAAAAGGATTTTTATAGTATCGAAGTAGAAAAGGATTTAAAGTTTCATGCGGAAAATACTTTTAATACGACTTTTAAAGATCCGGAATTTCGAAATATAAAACTTCAAAATGCGACGCAAAGATTATTCAATTGGTTGAATTATTGTAATTAATATTATAAAGGATACAGATTAAATTTTTGTAAATTTATCAGGTACAGATAAAGCTTAAAAAAAATGGCTAAAGAGATTTTATATTTAAAAATCGCAAATACTATTCAGGAACAAATTTTCTCTGAAACTTTAAAAATAGGAGATAAACTTCCGTCGATTCGTGCTTTGCAAAAACTGCATAATGTAAGTCTGAATACTATAAAACAGGCATTTTTAGAATTAGAAAGTAAATCGTTGATTGAGTCACGACCAAAATCTGGTTTTTATATCAGTAAAACATCAAACAGAAAGTTATCGATTCCTACTATGAACAAGTTCAAATTATCAGGAAAACAAATTACCTCTGATGATTTGATTACGAAGGTTTTTGAGAGTTTGAAAGATAAAAGCGTCACGAGATTTTCGATAGGAGTTCCTGACCCGAGTTTGTTGCCTATTGCAAAACTCAATAAGGGACTTATGAAAGTGGTACGAAATCTGGAAGAAAGCGGTACCAGTTATGAACCGGTTCAGGGAAATGTAAATTTGAGACGAAATGTTGCAAAATGGGCTCTTGTATTAGAAGGAAAACTTACAGAAGATGATCTTGTAACAACTTTGGGCGCGATGAACGCTATTTACAATTGTTTGCTGGCAGTTACTAAAAGAGGGGACACGATTGCGATAGAAAGTCCGGTTTATTTTGGAATCATTCAGATTGCACAAAATATGGGACTTAATATTATCGAATTGCCTACGCATCCTACAACGGGTGTAGATTTAGAAGCTTTAAAAAAGGTTATTCATAAAATTGATGTTTGCTGCTTCATGAGTAATTTCAGTAATCCTTTGGGAAGTCTGATGCCGGATGAAAATAAAATGGAACTGGTAAAAATGCTGACGTATCATAATATTCCTTTAATTGAAGATGATTTGTATGGCAACTTGTACTTTGGTGCAACAAGGCCTAAACCCTGTAAATATTATGACGAAGCCGGTATCGTAATGTGGTGCGGATCAGTATCTAAAACTCTTGCACCGGGATATCGTGTGGGATGGGTTGCACCGGGAAAATTTAAAGATAAAATTATTAAGCAAAAATTAGCTCAGACAATTTGTTTGCCTTCTTTATATCAGGAAGTTATTGCTGATTTTTTGGAACATGGCAGATACGATCACCATTTACGAAATTTCAGAAGTACATTGTATACTAATTCACTTCATTTTCAGCGTACGATTGAAGACCATTTTCCTGAAAATACTAAGATTTCGCAACCACAAGGTGGTTCTTTTCTTTGGTTGGAATTAGATAAAAAGATCGATACAGCAGTTTTATATGATAAAGCAATCAATCAGAAAATAGGTTTCGCTCCAGGCAAAATTTTTACGCAACACGATCAATATAACAATTGTATGCGTCTTAATTTTGGTTTAGAATGGAAAGAAAAAGTAGAACTTGATCTAAAACGTTTAGGGCAACTGGTAAAAAACAATCTTTAAATCGCATTGTATTTTATACAATGTAAATTTTTCTTAAAAGCAAAGAAACATAGATTTTTTTAAAGACAAAATCTATGTTTCTGTGTATTGTATAGCTATAAGGAACAGTTTATAATTGTTTGAAGATGAAATCTTATTATTTTTTTAATGCGAAAACCCAAAGGAAACACTTATCAGGATAATCACAATAACGATTAGTGTAATTACTACATAGAGATAATCTTTCTCTAAAAGAAAAGAAAATAAGGATAGTAAAACACGCAATACAGGCGTTAGAAAAAGTAAAATAATCCCAACGAATATTAAAGATTCTCCATTTCCCTGAATCGCACCATTATATATAGCTGAAATTACTTCGAAGATATTGCGGTCATTTTCTTTAAAAACAGAATAGTTTTCGATATCGTTGCTATGTCCCATTAAGTACACAATTCCGCCAATAAAAGCAACAGATAATGAGATCCAGACACCGTAGCGCAATAAATTACCAATGATGGTTTGAAAATCTTTTTCACCAAATTTTTCGTGTTGCATAGCTTTAGATTTTTCCATTAAGTCCGTTATATATCATGTTAACAGCAAGCACAAAAATTAGGCATGCAAAAAAGATTCTTAGTTTTTTAGGATTTGTTTTTACCAGTACTTTTGCTCCGGCCATAGCGCCAAACAAAACACCAATAACAACCGGCATACAAATTCCCGGTTCGATATATCCTTTTTGAATATAGATTACAGAACTTGCCATTGCTGTAACACCCATCATAAAATTACTGGTTGTAGTAGAAACCTTAAACGGGATTCTCATAATATTGTCCATCGCAATAACTTTAAAAGCACCGGAACCAATACCCAGTAATCCTGACATCATTCCTGCGATTCCCATCATGCTGAATCCACCAATAACATTTTTGGTTCCGTAGCTAATAACCTCTCCGTCGTGCGAAGGATAAGTTCCTGCTAATCGAAGTTTTTTGGCTAAAGGAGATGATTCCAAAACAATATGTTCTTCTTTTTTTCGAAGCGAATTTATAGCCGAGAAAATTAAGGTAAGTCCAAATAATACAGCAATGAATGAAGTAGGAGCAATGGTAGAAAGTAAAGCTCCGCAAACAGCTCCTATAGTTGTGGCAATTTCGAGAAAGATACCCAGTCGCATATTTGTGATTCCTTCCCTGACGTATGCTGCAGCTGAACCTGAGGAAGTTGCGATTACAGAAACTAAAGCCGCACCAATTGCATAATGAATATCAACGCCAAGAATGACTGTTAAAAGGGGAATTATGATAATTCCGCCGCCTAGACCTGATAATGAACCAATAAAACCTGCTAAAAAAGCACCAAGAATCATAATCAGGGTAAATGTAAGTACTGTCATTCGGATAAATTTTGTTGGTGCTAATTTACGAATTGATATTTATTCGGGAAGATTTTAGGAGCTTAAATAAAGCTTAAAAAAGCGAAAACGTTATTTTGGTAAGATTTTGGTTTCTTAATAAAGTGATTTTCTTTCCTGAACCTTCAACCTCATTTTAGTAGGCAGATGACCAAAAATCCTTTACAGCAATACTAAAATTCGACACATTGGTACCCAGAAAGAAAGCTGATTTCCTGAATAGAAAGCGTTGTATATAGTACCCAAGAGAAATCTCCTGTAAGGACTATATATAGTTTTTAAGTGTCTTATATTTATTTGGTAACAAACTATATAAAATTGGTTTTGCTCTTAATGAAGTTCCAGATACTCTGGTTTTTTTATTTTGACTCAGGTTTTATTTGTGTTGTTTACAAAGTTATCTGCAAATTAAGCCCATAAAAAAACTCTATCGTTACGATAGAGTTTTTATAAAAATAAGGATTACCATTCCTGAATTAGAATCACAATCTATTTTTTAGTTTTCGTGGCTGTGTCTCTTTTTACAGTTGCTGTATCAACAATTGCAGATGTAGTATCTACAGTGGCATCTACACTATCAACGGCTGTTTCTGTTGAATCAACATAAGTACTATCGGCTGGAATCGTGTCATTTTTCTTGCATGAAAATGAAAGTCCGATTAAAATAAAAAGAAATGCCATTTTTGATTTGAATGATGTTTTCATAATTTTATTTATTTCGTTAATAATTTAATTATTTCAAATTTAAACCTTCAGGATTTCAATCACTTACATGATTTGTTCTTTTAATTTATAAAATATTCATTATTAGGATTTTAAATCTGTTTTTCTCTTTGTTTAAATGAGACAAAACTTTTTATGAAAAGAAGGGATTCTATTTATTGTCAACTGCAAATAAAGTTTTGTCAATGGCAGAAAGCAATAAAGCTGCTGCGGCACTTGTTAATACAGAATAATCAAATGGTGCTTTTACCGAAACTGAAATCGCCATGCTAATCGCAAAAAGTAACATTAAACCTGATGTTCCCAAAGCTACAAGTCGCGTTTTGAATCCGATGATTAAAGATATACCAAATCCGATTTCGCAGATAGTGGCTATTGCGCCCAATATTCCGGCTACAGATTTGCTGGCAAAAGAATTTAAGGTTTGCGTATAAGCGATAAAGTTTTCCCAGTTTCCCCATGCAATTCCCGGTGCACCGGGAGCGCCCCAAAGTCCAAAGCGATCTGCAACTGCAGATAACATTGTGATTCCTAAAACAACTCGTAGTATTAAACCCGCTTGTGGTATTGTTATATTTTTCATTTGGATAAATTTTTATGTAAAAGTATAAAGATGTTGGGTAACTTTGTGTACCAATTTTTATAAAAACCACAGCCCAGATGTTACCCTATAAATCTCTAATACAAATTGACCGCGAATCTTCGGTAACACTTTATATACAAGTGTGTAATATTTTTATCTCGCTGATTACCAACGGAACCTTAAAATCGTCTGATGCATTGCCCAGTTCGCGAATTCTGGCCGAACTAATTGGTGTAAACAGAAACACGGTAAAACTGGCCTATGAAGAATTAATGAGTCAGGGATGGGCTGAATCTGTCGATAGAAAGGGGATCTTTGTACTCTCAAAATTGCCTTTAATTATTAGAACTACTGCTCCGGAATCTATTAAAAGTATTAAATCTCAGATAGGTTTTGAGTGGACGAATAAATTGGGCACTGAAATTATTCATTCAGGCAGGAGCAATCACAAACAGCCAATTGTGATGGATGACGGTTTTCCGGATGTTCGTTTGGCGCCTATAGATCAGCTAATGCGCGAATATCGAAGTTTGTCGAGAAAATTTTACGGAAAAAACTTTCTGAAATATGGCAGCACGATGGGATCTGAAAATCTGCGAATTGCAATTAGCAGTTATCTTTCCAATACCAGAGGTTTGACGGTTTTGCCCGATAATATTATTATTACAAAAGGAAGTCAAATGGGGATTTATCTGGCGGCACAATTGCTGCTGAATCCGAATGATACAATTGCGGTTGGAAACTCTAATTTTTTTTCTGCAGATGATACTTTTAAATATGCTGGTGCTAACTTAGAAAGAATTCCTGTGGATTGTAACGGAATGGACGTTGATTATCTGGAAGAAATCCTGAAGCACAAAAAGATAAAAGTAGTATATATAATTCCGCATCATCATTGCCCAACTGGTGTAACAATGACTATGGAGCGCCGGTTAAAACTCTTACATCTGGCAAAAGAATTTCGCTTTGCTATTATTGAAGACGATTATGATTTTGATTTTCATTATGATAACAAGCCTTATTTGCCTCTGGCAAGTATCGATCATAACCAGAATGTGATTTATATTGGCTCTATTTCTAAAACTTTTGCACCTGCTTTGCGAATTGGTTTTATGGTGGGACCTGCAAAATTTATTGAAGCTGCTGCGTCTTTGCGAAAGTTAATAGACAGGCAGGGCGATACTCTTTTAGAAGAAGCTTTTGCACTGATGTTTGAAAATGGGGAAATGGAAAGGCATTTTAGAAAATCATTGAAAATATACAAACAGCGCAGAAATCACTTTTGCGAAATCCTGAAAACTGATTTTAAAGATGAAATAGAATTTAGAACTCCGGAAGGCGGACTGGCAGTTTGGGCCAATTTTAATGAAAGGATCAATTTGATTAAAATGTCTGATGAAGCTTCGAAAAATGGTCTTTATATAGGAAACGGCAATTTTTATAAAAATGAAGCTTTTTCATCAAACGGGCAACGAATGGGATTTGCTTCGCTGGATGAAAATGAAATCGAAAAGGCTTTGGGAATTCTAAAAAAGATTTTGCAGTAAAAGTTTCTGGACTACTATTGATTTTAAAATTGGGTCGTTTTGACTACTGGTGAATATCATAATTTTGAAAAAAAAAGAATTATGGAAACTGTTTATGAAATCAAAAAAATTGAAACCGAATTAGAAATTGAGCAATGCTGGGATGTTGCTTTTTTGCTAAGACCACATTTGGATAAAAATAAATGGAATGCTACTATTGCCGAAATGATGCAAAATGAAAAGTATAGCATCGCCGGAATTATCGACAATAATAAGGTTGTCGCTTTTGCAGGATATCGCAAAATGACGTCCTTGCATAGCGGAAACATTATTTACATAGACGATTTATGTACGCTTGAATTGTACAGAGGCAAAGGTTTTGCTACTCAATTATTAGATCATGTCAAAGAAATTGCCCTTTTATTGCATAAGGATGCTGTTGTGCTTGACACGGCTTTTACTAACAATACAGCGCAAAAAGTATATCTGAAAAACGGATTTGAATTGGTTGCCGTTCACTTGACAAAGCGATTAAAATAGAAGTTTTTAAAACGCTTAAAACATAAAAAGTCTTCGAACAGAAGACTTTTTTATGTTTTATAAAATTAATTTAATTCCTTTTCGATCAGGTCTTTTATTGCCTGATGTGAAGATTTTATAGATTCCTGATATTTTTCGGGATCAAAGCTTTCTCCGTTTACCGCAACCACATGAATATTGGTAACGCCTATAATATTGAAAACGGTTTTTAGATAATTGCTCTGAAAATTCATATGTTCATTGTATTCTCCTTTTTCATAACCCTGCGCACCTCTTGAAAGTAAAAGAAACAACGTTTTGTTTTTGAGTAAACCAAAATATGGATTCTCAAAATTATCCGGATTAAGTTTCCAGGTTTCGTTAACCCTTAAAATTTGATCTATATAAGCTTTGAATGTACTTGGTATTGACCAATTGTACATGGGCGCACCAATTACAATAACATCAGCTTCCTGTAACTCTGCGATGTAAGTATTGCTTGTTGTTAATGCTTCTATTTCTTCTGGAGATCTTGAAGCTTTCGGCTTAAAAGCTGCGGCTATCCATGCTTCATCAATGTGAAGAACTTGGCTATCCGCTAAATCACGATAATGAATAACGGGATTATTATGGATGTTTTTCCAATGATCTGTAAATACCTCTGTAAGTTTTCTGCTTTTAGAGTTAAGCTTTCTTGCACTTGAATTCAGGACTAATACTTTCTTCATTTTGATGAATTTTTATACAAAAGTATTGTTGTCATGGACTCATTTTCTATACCAATTTTGATAAAAACCACAGCCCAGATTCAGCAGGAATTAATTCAATTATAACCATTGCTTTTTATGGTATCATAAAGAATTAATGTTTTTGAAAACCATTGTCTTTATCCTTAAAAGCCCAACTTGCCATAGCTTCAATAACAGGCATTAAACCATTTCCTGAATCGCTGAGTCTGTAAGTTACGAAAGGCGGCACAACAGGTTTTGCTTCTCTAATGACAAGATTATCAGCTTCTAACTGTTTTAAATGCTGAATGAGCATTTTTTCGGTTACGGCAGGAATTGCCCTTTTTAGTTCGCTGTAACGCAAAGCCCCGCTCGAAAGATGATAAATAATAATGGGTTTCCAATAGCCACCTATTTTCTCCATTACATACGTTACAGGACATTTTTCTAAGGCATATTGCTTATTTTCCTGAATTGTCGACGATTCTTTAATTGCTGTCATTGTGCATACTTTAGGGTAAGTACTTGTATAAAAGTAAGTACAAATATACCTTTGTTACAGATAATAAAAAAATAATTTAGATATGAAAATTACAATTTCAGGTTCATTAGGAAATATAGGAAAACCTTTAACCACAAAATTAGTTGCTGCAGGGCACGAAGTAACTGTAATTACGAGTAATAATGACAGAGTTGAAGCTATTGAAAATTTAGGAGCAAAAGCGGCAATAGGATCTGTAAGCGATGCAAAATTTCTTAAAAATACGTTTGTAGATGCTGATGCGGTTTTTGCCATGACACCGCCAAATATGGGAAGAGTTAATATTATTGCCAATACTACGGCTGCCGGACAGGCTTTTGCTACAGCAATTAAAGAAACAGGAGTAAAGCGCGTTGTGATGCTGAGCAGTATTGGTGCTGACTTATCACACGGAAATGGTCCCATTGCAGGGCTTCACAATATCGAAAAAATATACAAAACACTAGAAAACGTGTCACTAACTTTTT
Organism: Flavobacterium sp. NPDC079362; assembly: GCF_050267765.1. NCBI lineage: Bacteria > Pseudomonadati > Bacteroidota > Flavobacteriia > Flavobacteriales > Flavobacteriaceae > Flavobacterium > Flavobacterium sp. NPDC079362. The sequence continues at coordinate 15,825 of NZ_JBNNFM010000043.1, forward strand.
TGCGCGCCGGATTTTTCTATACTAATTTGTATAATGATGTTCCTATGATTAAAGGAGCGGGAATTATTGGATCGAATTATGGAGCGACAACAAAAATTCCGTTTGTACATCCGGAGGATATTGCAATTGCCGTTGCTGAAGAATTACAAAAAATCGAATCAGGTATCAATATTAGATATATTGTTAGCGATGTTCGCACCCCAAACGATGTGGCTCAAACTTTGGGTCTTGCAATTGGTAAACCTGAATTGCCGTGGATTGAATTTACAGATGAACAAGCTCTTGTTGGAATGAAGGAAGCGGGTTTGCCATTAGAAATGGCTGAGTTATATGCAGAAATGGGTTCAGGTTTAAGAAGTGGAAAAATTCAGGAAGATTTTTTAAGTAATAAAATTGCTATTGACGGAAAGATTAAGTTGGAGGATTTTGCAAAAGAATTTGCTGTAAAATTTTAAGTCATATAAGGAGAGCTGATTTTAGGATCAGCTTTTTTTTAACAAAAATAAATTTTGATAAACATGTACAAATATACTATCAAGTTATACCATTCTTAGAATTCAGTATGCTATTATCTTTGTAATACTATTACAATTTAAAAAATATAAAGATGAAAGCTATAGGATTTAAAACATCATTACCCATAACTGAAAAAGAGAGTTTTATAGAATTTGAAACTCCAAAACCAATTCCGGGAGCACGAGATTTATTAGTAAAAATTAGTGCTGTATCCGTGAATCCGGTTGATTTTAAAATACGCCAGAATAGTGCAAAAGATACGGTATTAGAAACGCCTAAAATTATTGGTTGGGATGCTGTTGGTATTGTGGAAGCAATTGGAGAAAAAGTTTCTTTATTTAATATTGGCGATGAAGTATTTTATGCGGGTGATATAACGAGACAAGGAAGCAATGCCGAATATCAGATTATTGATGAACGAATTGTGGGTAGAAAACCAAAATCACTGAGCATTGAAGAAGCTGTTGTTATGCCTTTGACTGGTGTAACAGCGTGGGAAATATTGTTTGACCGTATTAGAATAAATCCTGAGAAAGATAAGGGAAAATCTATTTTAATAATAGGTGGTGCCGGCGGAGTAGGTTCGATTGCGATTCAACTGGCTAAAAAAATTGCTGGTTTAACGGTTATTGCAACGGCATCAAGACCGGAAACTATTGCATGGTGCAAAGAACAAGGTGCTGATTTTGTGGTAAACCATAAAGATTTAATAGCTTCGGTTCACGAAGCGGGATTTCAATATGTAGATTTTATTTTAGATTTTGTAGATACTAATTCATATTGGGATATCATGGTCGAGTTGATTAAGCCGCAAGGTCATATCGCTTCGATTACAGGAAGTAATGATCCTGTTGCCCTGAATAAATTAAAAAACAAAAGTGTCTCATTTTCATGGGAGTTAATGTACAATCGTTCTATGTTTGAAACGGAAGATATGCAGGAACAACACAATATCCTGAATAAAATAGCTGATCTGCTGGATAATGGAACTATAAAATCAACGCTTAATGAAACTCTTACGGGACTAACAGCGGATAATTTCAAGAAAGCACACAAATTATTGGAATCGGGTAAAACAATTGGAAAAATTGCGATTAAATATTAAATAATATAGTGTATTAAGCTGTTCTGTAATGTAAAATAGCTTCTTGATTTTTTATCAGGAAGCTATTTTTTTTCTTTTATATTTATTCAATCAATGAAAGGATACTTTTAGGAATTTCATCAAAACCTTCTATCGAATATGGTTTAATGAGGTATGCTTTTATACCAAGCAAATCACATTTTTCTTTATAGACAGGATTGATGCTTGTTGAATAAACAAAGCAGGGTATTTTTTTTAGTTCAGTAGTATTCAGGATTTCCTGTAGTGCTTCGATACCATCTACGATAGGCATGTTGATATCAGTCAGGATGACGTCCGGAATTTTGTTTGAAGAATTTTTTAAGTAATTCAAAAGTTCTTCACCATTGGTGACAAGGTTTACTTTTTCGAAATTAGTATTTTTAGTAAAAGCTTCAAAAATAATGTCTGCATCATCACTGTCGTCTTCGGCAATAAGAATATGTAAATTGTTTAAGTTTTGCATTTTTATGAGAGTGGGAAAAAAAGGTTAAAGATGGTGCCTTCATTCGGTTTACTTTCAACAGTAATATTTCCTGAATGATTTTCCATGATTTTTTTGCAAATTGCAAGACCAATTCCGTTTCCGGAATATTCATTTTTGGCGTGCAATCTCTGAAATATAGTAAAAATTTTGATAAGATGGGTTGTTTCCATTCCAATACCATTGTCTTTTATCTGAATTTTTATGAATTGCTCTGTTTGGTTTGGAATTTTAGATTCAGCATTGTCGATTTGGGAAATCTGAATAAGTGGAGAAAAATCTGTTTTGCTATATTTTATGGCATTTGAAATAAGATTAGAAAAAAGTTGACGCATTTGTACTTTAGAGGCATATATTGTAGGCAATTGACCAATTTGTATCCTGGCTTTTTTGTCATTAATTATAATTTCCAAATCATCGGTTACTTCAGAGATTATTTCAACTAAATTGACTTCGGTACGTTCTTCCTGTGCGGTATGAGATGAATATTTTACCAAATCATCAACAAGTGAGTTGAGCCGCAATGCAGATACTTTCATGACATTCATTGACTTATTATCTGCCTCTGAAAGATGAGCAGCATCTATTCTGCCATTGTACATTACGATTTTTCTTAATGGTTCTTTCAGATCGTGCGATATCACATGAATAAATTCTTCGAGATTAGCATTCGTTTTGTTTAATTCGTTGATTTTTTCCTCGAGATCTTTTTGATGTTTTATTAAGGCGTCTTCATGTTTTTTCTTCTCTGTAAGGTCCGTAATGATGATACCTATTCCCTGAACGGCAGGTTCAAGGTCTGTGAGGGAAATATAGGCGGGAAAAGTTTTGTTTTCATCCTCAGTATTAAAAAGAATCTCATGTGTAGCAACTCCATATTTTAGCGCTTCAATGACAGGAACAAAATGTTCTGCATTATTAAAGTATTCGTAGAGATAGTTACCAATTATTTTCTCGGATGGAATCCCTACTAGTTTAGAAAAATAATCATTGCAATAGAGTATGAGCCCATTTCTTGAAATACTCAAGGCACCTTGTCTGAATTTCTCAATGAGAAGTCTAAAAGTATAGTCAGCAGTTTCTAGTGAGTACAGCTGCGGAACTCCGTTATTATTTACTACTAATGCATCGACATCCCCGTCTTTTATAGCATTGACAATACTATTAGATTCATAAAGTTTTTCCTTTAATGATGCTATTTCGGCTAATAAGAATTCGATATTTGTATTGTTGTCCTGCAAATTATTCTCTTATATTTAATATTCTCAATACCTTTTCTTTGTCTGACAGATCACCTAAGATAATTCTTCTTGGTGCAGGATTTACTTTGATCAATGTAGGGATTGCTACAATTTGATGAATTACGGCCTGTTCGCTATCGCGACTGATATCAATAATTTCTAGTTCGTAGTTATTTTCGAGATATTTATCGCATATCTTGCGTAGATTTTCGATTGCATGCCCTGATTTTACAGACATACCCGAAACAAAAAGCATAAACTTATGTTTGGTTGTACTTGTTTCATCAGATGAAATATCCATTTTTTTAAGAGTTTAAGGGTTTGATATTAAGCCCCACAAGTACTCTTTCTTCATTAGAAAGATCGCCAATAATTTTGCGAATAGGTTCAGGAAATTTTCTCACCAATGTAGGTACAGCAAATATCTGATCGCCTTCTGCCAATTGAGGATTTTTTAGCAAATCGACAATTTCAATGCTGTAAATCCCTTTCAGATGTTCCTCGGCGTATTTTTTTATATTTTCAAGCGCAGTAATAGACTTGGGGGTTTGACCCGCTATATAAAGTCTTAATTGCCACTCTGCTACAACTTCTTTTTTCATTTTATTTTGTTTTTTTAGAAGTTAGTTTTTCCTGCAATTCTTCTGTTGCTTTAAGGATACTTAACTCTTCTTCGGCAGATTCAAATTCATTTTTGAGTGCCTCAATATTGGCTTCCAGAACACGGCGTTTACGCTCAATTTCTCTGTCTTTTCTATTAATCTCATTTTGAAGTTTAATATCCGAGATTGTTTTCTTGAACTGATGAGATTTTCTGGCGGCACCCGTAAGTATTCCTTGTGGTCCTAATTCTACATCAAGCAATTCTATACCGTTGTTTGTAATAACAAATTCCCTTACCTGGTTAGAATGTCCCATTCCTCTGGATTTTACAATAAAAATCCCGCGGTTTCTTTCGCCAATTCCCTCCATATCCCGTACGGTAATCCAGGTATCTACTAATGATGACACAGACTCTTCGGCAAGATCAGGCCTGAAATTATCCGTTTGTTTGTTTAACGAGGTAAAAAGTGCTGTAATATTATTCGCTTTCAGCATGTCTATAAGCCTTACCAGCATTGAGCGTACTTCATGTTCGCTTCCTACAGAAATTAAATTACTAATAGGATCTATAATAATCGTAGTAGGTTTAAATTCCTTAATAAATTTTCTAAGTGTAAGCAAATGCAGTTCAAGACCATTTAAAGAAGGTCGTGATGAATGAATTAGCAAATTACCATTATCAATATGTTTTTGAAGGTCGACACCTATTGATTTCATATTACGAACCAATTGTTGTGGCGATTCCTCAAAAGCAAAATAGATTGTTTTTTCGTTGTTCTCGCATTGTTGACTGGCAAAATAACATGCCAAAGTTGTTTTAGCCGTACCAGCCGTTCCTGAAACCAATATATTGCTTCCGCGATAAAAACCTCCACCCTCAAACATTTCATTTAATCCCGATAATCCCGTAGGAACAATATCTGAAGAAACTTCGTTGTTTAGTTTTAAAGAAGTAATAGGAAGTACCGAAATACCGTCTTCATCAATAAGAAACGGATATTCGTTTGTACCATGTGTTGATCCTCTGTATTTTACAATACGAAGTCTTCTTGTAGAAACCTGCTCGATTACACGATGATCCAGCACAATGACACAATCAGAAACATATTCTTCTAATCCCTGACGTGTTAAAGTAGCTTCGCCGCGTTCTCCTGTAATAATCGCTGTTACACCTTTGGTTTTGAGCCAATGAAATAATCTGCGTAATTCTGCCCTGAGAATCGCCTGATTGTCGAGTCCTGCAAAAAGTGATTCTATGGTATCAAGTACAACACGTTTCGCTTTTATTGAATCTATGGCATGTCCCAACCTGATGAACAAACCATCAAGATCATATTCGCCGGCTTCTTCAATCTCAGATCTTTCAACCCTGACATGATCGACTACGAGCTTTTTATCAGCTTTGAGCTGCTCCAGATCGAAACCAAGTGATTTTACATTTAAAGTAAGATCATCCGAAGGTTCTTCAAAAGACATGAAAACTCCGGGTTCGTTATATTCTGTAATACCTTTAATAAGGAATTGCATGGATAACAATGTTTTTCCGCAGCCGGCACCACCGCAGATTAAAGTTGGTCGCCCTTGAGGGAATCCACCATCAGTAATCTCATCAAGGCCGTCAACTCCTGTAGGAGTTTTGGGAAATATAAAACTATGTGATTTTGTTTGTTCTTGCACGATATTTAAATTCTATTGACTCAAATATACGTTTTCCTAGAATATTAACAATTAATATTTATTAAAGATTTAACAGCTGTTTAGTAATAATTCAAACATATCAAAAACGCTTTACGGTAAAACATGGGAATAATGTAAAATAATAGTAAAATTGTAGAAAAAATATTTTATTGTATTTTATGACCAATATTTTTAAGTGCTCATTTTTGTATTGCAAATAATCTTTTGGAGGTTTCTTTCTTTGTCAGAATGAGAAGATTACGCAGATAAATAAACAAAGTCTGTATAAAGTTTGCTTTCTTGAGAAAAGGCAAAAATCAGGTTGCTGCTTTAACGAATGATAAAGAGATTACTGCGGTTTTTTATCTGTAGCTTTTTTTCTATGTATTTTAAATAAAAGGAAGCGCAAAGTATTAAGAGTCCAGCCAGTTCTTGAAATTGTTGATTTCTTTTTTGCTTAGAATAATTGGTTCTGTATCAGGAACGGCAACATTTAAAAGGATTTCTATTTTCTGGCTGGAATGTTTGATAATTTCCTGAATATGATGGCGATTGATGATGTATTTTCGATTTATTTTAAAGAAAATTACAGGATTAAGTTTACCAATAAGATCCTTGAGATTGCTATTGTACAAATAACTACTGCCGGAATTGGTGTAGATAAACATATGTTTGCCCGTGGCGTAAAAATAGGAAATAGAGGTATCGTTTATAGAAATTAGCTTATCTCTGTGATTCACCAAAAAGTGATGCTGGACTGTGCTTTGATTTTCAATTTCGACCAAAGATTCAACAATTAAATTGGTGTTAAACGTTTCTTTGATGTTTTTGTATTTGAGTAAAGCTTCGTGTAATTCGTCTTCTTCGTAAGGTTTTAGAAGATAATCTATAGTAAAATGTTTGAACACTTTTACGGCATAAGAGTCATAAGCGGTAATAAAAATAACGGGACATGAAACAGGTGCCTGCTCAAAAATGTCAAGACTTTTGCCATCTCCTAAATGAATATCCATAAAGGCAAGATCAACAGTATTTACTTTAAAAAAAGCAACGGCATCTTTTACAGATTTTACTACCGTTATTTCGCTGATCGAAATGATACTTTGCTGTTCTAAAATGGATTTGAGATAGCTTGAAGCCAAATGTTCGTCTTCAATAATAACTATTTTCATTACGTTTAATTTTCTGTAAAGTTAAAAAAAAAGCTCCGTTAAAAACGGAGCTAATTTTATTACAATTCAGGATTATTTAAACGGGCATCCAGAGGAAATGGAAGCGTATAACGCGGATCATTTTCTATTAGTGTATAATTTTGACCGGCAAATGTATGTATGATTTGTTTTTGAGTAGTTCTTCGCAAATCAAACCAGCGGTGACCTTCTACAGCAAACTCACGTTGTCTTTCCTGAGCTATAAAATCAAGAATCTGAGTTTGTGTCATGGCAGCAATCGATGTACTTAATGCGTTAAAAGCGGTAGCAGTATATCTGTTTTTGATAAAAGCGATTACAGTTGTTCTTGCCGTTGGAAGATCGTTTAATTGTGCCGATGCTTCTGCTTTTGTCAAGTATAATTCTGATGTTCTAAAAGTGCATTTTTGAGCAATATCACCACCTTTTCTAAACCTGAACCTGCTTCCGCTTGCCTGATAATACAAAGCAAAACGTAAGTCGTTTGTTTTATCATAAGCACCTGTTAAGGTTGGCGAAGCATATGACGTACCTTTTAAAAGATTGATAAAAGGATCCTCCAGCGCTAATATAGATTCCGGTCCGTTGTAAAGGTTCGGTAAAGCAGCTGTAGTGTTCAGGTTGATTAAAGCACTTTTATAAGTCATTGCTTTATCTGCAGCTTCAATGGCTTTGGCCCATTCTTTTCTGTAAAGAAAAATACGAGATTCCATAGCATATAATGCAGCCTTAGAAAAACGGTAGTTTATACCTGCTGTCTGAGTGTCTAAATTCAATAATTTTCGGGCCTCTTCATTATCAGATAAAATCTGATCGTAAATAACAGCGACACTTTGAGGAATATAAGCTTGTTCTAAATCTATTTTTAGAGCCAACGGAACACCTCTGTCTGTTGCAGCTGTTGCAGCATTAAAAGGTTTACTGAAGATGTTCAGTAAGTCAAAATAAGTTAAGGCTCTTAGTGCATATGCTTCTCCAATTAGCTGATCTTTCTCTGCAGAAGGCGCTAATTTTACGCTCGCATCATTGATGATCACATTCGTATAGAAAATTCTGTTGTACAAAGCCGCATAAGGAAAACTGTTTGTAGTTTTATCAGGATTGGCATCTTTCCAGATATAATGGTCTCTGTAGAAAGTGGCATTATCATTAAATTCATCTAAAATTAATTCGTCTGCCCTGATAGCAGATAATGCTTTATGAATAGCAGTTATAGAATAGCCGGTTGTGATTACTGCTCTGTAATCAGTTAAGGTTTCCGGAATTACTTTACCTACAGGCTCAACATCAAGATAATGATCACAGCTTACAGTAGTAATGGCTACGCCGGCAAAGAATACGTATTTTAATATATTTTTCATTTTAAATCAGATTAAAAAGTTAGGTTACATCCTAAAGATATTGATCTTGGGATTGGTTGTGCATAGATATTTCCGTACGTTTCAGGGTCAAAGTAACCTTTGTAATCAGAGCTGATTACGAATAAGTTTCTACCTTCGATACTAAATCTAACGTTATCCATATACAACGTTTTTGTTGCTTTTTTAGGCAATGAATATCCCAAACGAACACTGCTCAAACGCATATAGCTCATTTCATGAACCCAGGTATCTAAATAATTGTAAACATTAAGTGGCGCTCCTCCTGGAGAAAACCATTGGTAAGCCATCCAGGAATCTCCTGTTCCTGAAGTTTCACCGTTGATTCCGGGTATATTTGAACCTGTATTAGTAGGCGACCAGGCATTAAGAACATCTGTAGTATAGTTTTGACCACGATCTAAAGCTGTACCATTAAAATTAGGTTTTTCTACAACAGTTTGCTTAAGATTGAAAGTAGTGGCAATAGTAAGATCAAAATTATGAATTTTGAAAGTATTGATAAAACCACCGGTAAATTTAGGATCTGCATCTCCTACATAACTAAACAAATCTCTTGTTTCTTCATCTGTAAGTTTCGACTGAGATAAAACTCCCGGGAAGAAATCTGCATAAGGGTCAAAAAGACCAAAAAGGGTTTGTGTGTTTACAGTTTCTCCTTTTTTATTTACAAATAGAGGGTAACCGTTTTCATCAATTCCTGCAGTTTTTAATGCAAATACTGCATTAACAGGTAATCCTTGTCTTGATGGTAAATAAGTGTTAGATCTTGTTTGGATACGATCGACATTGCTTTTATTATGAGCAAAATTAATTGTACTATTCCACTTAAAGTTCGGACGATCAATGTTTCGTGTAGACAAAGAAATCTCGTATCCTTTATTGGTTACCTGCGCCCAGTTAGCGTTTGTAAACTCAAATCCGTTTTCAACAGGAAGCGATTGTAAACCAATTAAATCGGTACTTTTTCTTCCGTAAACATCAGTTACAATGCTAATACGATTGTTGAATAAACCAAGATCCATCCCAAAGTTGGTATTCGCTGTCTTTTCCCATCTTAATTTATCATTTGGAGGAGAAGTTATAGTAATAACAGGTTCTGATTGTCCCGGTAAAATAACTGTTGTATTGTTGATTCCAACTACATACGGAGAAGTATTTTTGTCAATATTTCCTTGTAAACCGTAAGATGCACGTAATCTTAAATTAGAAATTACTTCACTGCCTTTTAAGAAATTTTCTTCAGATACTGCCCATGAACCGGAAACAGCCCATAATGGCAAGTATTTGTATTTAGGGTCTACACCAAATAAATCTGAACCGTCGTAACGAACACTTCCAAAGAAAGTATATTTTCTGTCATAGGTATAGGATGCTGTTGCAAAAAAGGATGCAAATGCATTTTCATTTTCATTTTTCAAATAAGTTCTCCAGTTTGCATTATTGGCATAATTTGCATTTGGGAAAATGATTTGTGTTGTAGTCAATGTTTTAGGATCGAAACCAAAACCTTTTGTATTGATAGCAGTACTTTTGTTTTTTCTTAATTCATTACCCACCATAACTTCTATCTCATGTTTTCCGCCAAGAGTAGTGCTGTAGTTTACCATCGTTTTCCAGTTGTACTGAAAAAAGTCTGTGTTTGAATTTTGAATAATTCCGCCAACAGGAAGGAAATAAGTATCAGCTCCGTTTACAAATACACTTGATTTTTCTCTTTCTTTTCTTGTAAAATAAGTGTCTTTACCGGCATATTTTTCAGAAGCATTGTTATCAAACTGTAAACCAATTTGCGTACTTGCTTTTAAGCCTTTCGTAATATTGTAATCAACATCAAGTAATGCTTTTATAGATCTTGTAGTTAATTCATAGTTGGTATTTTCTCTTTCTTCTAAGTAATTAAAAGGAATATACACACTTCCATTTCCATATCCAGTCATATCTTTATCATAATTATAACTTCCGTCAGCTTTTAACGGAGTTAGATATGGGTTTACGTTTCTGGAGTAATTAGCAGGATTTGTAAAAGTGTCTGAATCTGTAATGTAAGATGATTTCTTGCTTTGGGTACCAAAAATTCCAACGCCAACATGCAATTTATCCGTTACATCAAAATTGTTTTTTAAGGTAAGGTTGTATCGGTCAAAACCAGTTCCTATCGTAGCACCTTCTTCATTGTAAGCACCTAAAGAGAAATAGTAATCTGATTTTTCTCCACCACCGGATAAACTTAATGTATATTGTTTGTTGATCGCACTTCTATACAATAAATCACCCCAGTTGGTATTGTTGTTTCTTAAAGCATTAATAGAGTTTTGCGTTGTTGGACTTAGAGACGAAAAACCTCCCGATCTATAGGCTCCTAATTCATTAGCCTGATTAAGAATACGGGAAATTTCTCCATTACCGTCTCTGTAAGTCAAATCTTCTCTTGAAGCCAGTGAAAGTTCAAAATCTACTTTTTGAGAAGCATCCATAAGGTTTAATTTAGAAAAATCAGGTTTTTGAGTTACGAAAGTATTCACATTCAAATCTACTTTCATACTTCCTTTCTTTCCTTTTTTTGTTGTTACCACAATAACCCCGTTTGCAGCTCTTGCCCCATAAATGGCAGTTGCAGCAGCATCTTTTAGTATGGTAATATCTTTAATATCTTCAGGATTTAAGCCTGCAATAGAAAAATTGTTTAAAACATCGATATTATCTTTGTCGTAATTTTGAGGAACATCATTTCCTTCAAGAGGCAAACCATCTAAAACCCATAACGGATCCTGAGCACCAGAAAGTGATGCAGTACCACGAATTCTGATTTTTGAGATTGTTCCCGGAGCTCCCGTTTGTTGTGTTACGGCAACACCAGCAACCTGACCAATTAACATTTGATCTAAACTCGCCACACCCGCTTGTTTGATATCTGCCATTTCAACTTTTGCAACAGCTGATGTCAGTTTTCTTTTTTCGATTTTTTGGTAACCCGTTACTACGATTTCTTTTAGTTCGCTAACATCTGATTTTAAAGAAATATTGTATTGGTTTTTGTCTGTAATATCAATTGTATAAGGTTGGTATCCCATATAGGTTACTCTTAAACTCTTGATGTTACTGTTGATTTTAAGCTCAAATGCCCCGTCAAAATCACTTACGGTACCTAAGCTTGCACTTGTAATAATTCCTTTTTGTTCTGTGTTGTTTGATACGGAACTGTTTTCTACAGAAATAGTAACTCCCGGTATCGGCAGTCCGTCTTTGGCATCAAGTACCCTTCCTTTAATAGTCCTTTCCTGCGCAAACCCGGATAGGGTAAGTAGGAAACTCAGCATGTAAAATAAATTCTTCATTGGGTTGTTTTTGGATTGTGTTAATTTATAGTGTGTTGTTTAAAGCCTTTTCAATACGTTGAATCAAATCGAAATAATGGTTTTTGGTTTCCTGATTTCCAATATTTCTCTTTGTTTTCAATAATTGTAAAATTTGATTCAATTCTCCTTTTTTATCAGAGGTAACTTCAGAAACCCTTTTTAGAGAAGACTGATTGATGTTACGTGCCATTTTTGATTCATCTAAATAATCGCATAAATGTGGCATACTTAAAGTCTCTTCTAATTGAGTGATTTTCTTTGCATCTGTTTTCTCAAAAAGTTTATTGGTAGAAACAATCAGTACATCGACATAATTTTTCTGAGTCATACGCTCCATAATGTTAAGCGATTTATTTTGGATAGTAGGAGCAAAGATGCTTTGGTGAATTGTTTTGAATAATTGTGTTACCGTGAACACATTTTCTTTAGCTTCATTACGTTGAAACAATTCGTTTTCTGTAATTCTCAATAAACGATCATCGCTCAATAAATTATATAAAACTCCGTATTGTAATTCTCTTGCAAGAGTATACGGCGTGTATTCGTAAGGCCCAAGAGGAGAATCCTTCAGCGGATTTGTTTTATCCAAAATTGGATTGAAAAACAACCATTCCGGAAGTTTAATACTATTGTTTAATAAATAAGAAACGGCTCTTTTCTGGATTGCTGCAGGAACTGCAACATAACTTGGTTTGTTATCACCGTGAACTGTTGTATTCAGATAAATACCTCCAACATTCGTTAATACATGATAGTTGTACAGATTCCATTGGCCAATTGCACCAATATATAGTTTACCCGTTTCATAATAAGATTCGTCCTTGTCATACGTCCATTCCAGGATTTTGGCAACAACTCTTTTTAAGTTTTTAAGTCCGTATTCACTCGCTTTCATGGCATCATCACCCAAATCCTCAGATTGAGAACGCGGATCGATAGTAGCATTCCCATCTTGTTGTTCTCCGTAGAAATAAACAGGATCATCCTTGTGTTTTGCAATCAATGCGTTCAAAGCATTATGCTCTTCAGTTGGCTCAGCATACCATCTGTAACCCCATTCGATAGCATATTTATCATACTCACCAATTTTTGGCGTAATTGCTTCTACATGATCTTCTGGCTGCGCAATATAATTGTAACGGGCATAATCCATGATTGACGGAGCTGTTCCGCCCATTTTTGCTGTAAAAGATGGAGATCGCAGTGATTCTACCGGATAAGCAAATGAAGCTCCCATATTGTGTTTTAGACCAAAAGTGTGACCTACTTCGTGAGACGATACAAAACGAATTGCTTCTCCCATATGTTCGTCACTAAATTTGTTTCCTCTTGCTTTTGGGTCAATTGCACCTGTCTGAATACGCATCCAGCTGTGTAACGATGTCATAACATTGTGCCACCAGATAATATCAGATTCAATAATTTCACCACTTCTTGGGTCAACAACCGCAGGTCCCATAGCGTTCGATTTTTGCGATGCCACATACGTAATTACGGAGTAGCGAACATCATCGATATCAAAATCAGTATCTTCGGCAGTAGGTTCTTTTGCGATCACGGCATTTTTAAATCCTGCTCTTTCAAAAGCAACCTCCCAATCACGAACACCTTCTATAATATAAGGACGCCATTGTTTAGGTGTCGATGGATCGATATAATAAACGATAGGTTTTTTAGGTTCTACTAATTCACCTTTTTTATATTTTTCAATATCTTCTTTTTTAGGTTCCAATCTCCAGCGCGTGATCAGTTCTTTTTCCAGCACAGCATGTTGGCTGTCGCTAAAATACCAATGCTCTTCAGAAAAATAACCTATACGTTTGTCTGCAAAACGCGGTTTCATTGGTACTTTGTCTAATAAAATAATATTAGAAGTAACACCAATTGTAACGGAAAGGGCAGGACCGCCTTCGGCTACAGAAGTTGTCAGTTGCGATTTAACGACGATGTTTTTAGGAAATGTCTTCACACTTTCTATATACGAAAGTTCAGATTTTACAGATCCGCCAAAGCTAATATTACTCAAAACATCATTGAAACTTTTTTGCTTTCCGTCAAAAACTTTATTGGCTTTGATTACTACAGAAGTAGAATCACTATTTTTTGTCTCAATATCAAAAACTTCGATAATAGATTCTGAGAAATTACTATTTACAGAAGTTGTAATAGCATCTCCAACAGGCGATGAAACTTTTGGTACAGATGATTTTACCCAAACTTTTTTAGCAACAAGATCTTTATGAAAAGTGATGATCTTATTCTCATAATTCATTCCTTTATTTAAACCTGCATCATTAACCGGTAAAGGAACATTTGAAATTTTATTAACGACTAAAAATTCTCTTTGAAAAAGGGAGTCATTAATCTCCAGATAAAGATCTGTTTTTACCTGAATGGTATTGAATAATCCTTTTTTGAAAGTTCCCTGCTTGATCAGATCAGCATATTTTTTCGTTTTAGGATTTTTTAATGAATCTTTAACTTGTTCTGTTTTGTCTTCTTTGCTCTTTTTGTTCTTTTTTTGAGAAACTACAGTACTAGTACTTAATATCATTACTATTAAAGCGATACTTTTTAGATTTCTCAACAATGCCTTTTCTCTCATCGAAAGTTAAGTTTAGGTTAATTTTTGGCTAAAAATATTGCATGGATTACGTTAAAAAAAGCAAAATAGAGTGAGTGGCTTTTTTTTGGGAGTGAATGTTTTTTTTTATCCGATTAAAGGTAAAATGCAAGTAAAATCGCCGTCTTTTTTAAAGGCCTTAAAACCGTTTGTCGAGTAGTATTTATAGATACTTTCTAAGTATTTGTGACCAAATTTAGATTCTTTCTCGAAGTTTTGCTTTTCGTTTAAATTATTAGTAATAATTACAACGTTTTCGTTAATGTCAATTGTTATCCTTAACGGAGTTTCATCTGAAGCAATATTGTGTTTTATGGCATTTTCTACAGCAATCTGAAATGCTAAATAAGGAACCTTTTTTGCCAAGAAGTTTTCGTCTTGAATAGTAACAGTAAAGACAAATTCTTCTGTAAAACGGGTTTGCTGCAGAAATATATATTTTTCTATAAAAAGTAATTCTTCCTGAACCGTAACAATATTGTTAACCGGAGGATTAATAAGGTATCTGTAAATTTTAGAAAGATTTAAAGTAAACTTTCGTGCAACTCCCGTATTGCTTTCAATTAGCATATAAAGAGAATTCAATGAATTGAATAGAAAATGCGGATTAATTTGCTCTTTTAAATGATGCAGCTGGATCAATGCTTTTTCTTTATTGATCTTTTCGTTTTCTAAAAGCAGCTTGTTTTTTTCCTCAGCAAGCACTTCTTTCTCCTGGAAGGTTCTACGCGTAAAAATGGTAAATAGATAAAAGAACACAATTAGAATTGCAGTTGTAATGATGTAAATTAAAGAAGCATATTTTTTTACCTCGTTTACATCTTCATTCGAAATTTCTCTTGGAAAATTTACCGCTATATACCAATGCGTTCCCTTTACGTTCAGTCGTTTAGTATATCGTACAATATCTAATAATAAAAATTCTGATGGAGCGATTCTTTTGCTAAAACCTTCTTTTTTGGCAAAAGTAGTATCCTGTGGCGCTATATTGGTAATATTAAAAATGTTCTTTTTTAATAATTTTATTTCAGGATGATATAATATAGTTCCTTTTTTATCAAATACAAAAGCATAATTGGGTGCCTTTTGGTCAATAGTCGAAAAGTAAGATTGAAGACTTTGCAAATCTATATCATATCCGTATCGCACCACAGTACCATTTGCTGCGATATATTTATAGTAAATACGCCAAAAAAAGTTTTCCTGATCCTCAACAATAGTATTAGATTGTGTAAGGTCCTTGTTTTTAGCAGCAAAATTTTTTATAGAATTTTCAAGTTCAGGACTGATTTTAGAAGTACTAAATTCTATTTGCTGATCATTAATTCCAAACCAGTTATTTCTAACCAGACTATCATTAGCATGAATGTTACTTAAAACTTTTAAGTTATTAGATAAGTTTTTAGCATTACTAATGTCTACAATACGTTTTAGTTCATTTTTAGTTTCTAAAAAGCGTGATAATTCCTGCGCGATAACTTCCTGTTTTTTTACAAAACTTCGTTGCGAGCTTTCTGCATTCGATTTTTCGGTAATTTGAGTCATTAAACCACTCAAAATATAAACCGAAAGCAGTGTAAGGATAATAAAAATGATTCCTAAAATGAAGAAGTTCCTGCCGGAAAAGGTATTTTTTAATGTAAATTTCAAAAGTGTAATAAAAAAAAATAAGGAGTATTTAAGTCCTTATTGTAATAGGGTAATAATTTTTTTTCGTGTGCAAATATAAAACTTTTTGCCTGATACACTTTTAGTTATGAAATCTTAACACAATTTTCATGCAGTCGATTAGTAAAAATCTTGTTAAGGAGAAAATTTGGTTTTAAATTGTTTCAGGTTTCAGGTTTGGCTTGTGTAGATTTAACCGCAAAGAGCACAATTTTTTTTATTTTAGGTACGTTTATAAAAACGCAAAGTTCGCAAAGCTTTGAATTTAAACTTTGCGGACTTTTAGTAAATCTTTGCGATTTATAGTTGTGTTGATTTTTACCGCAAAGAGCGCTAAGATTTTTATTTTACAGTACGTTTAAAAAACACAAAGTTCGCAAAGTTGGTTCAATACAAAGCTTTGCGAACTTTGTGTTTTTATAAAACTTTGCTAATTAAAACCTTTGCGCTCTTTGCGGTAAAATGACACAGAAATTCTATGCTCATTTCAAACCTGAAACTTTAAACTTGAAACAAATCAGGAAATCTGTAAATGCTCCAGAGTTTTCCCCACTAAAGTTTTTACTCCAACCGGTTTAAAACCTAATTTAAGATACAATTTCTTCGCACCCGGATTTCCTTCTTCAACCAATAAACCCAAAGTCTGTTTATTTTTGGTTACATATTCTTCAATCAAAAACTGCAGTATTTTAGATCCAATTCCTTTTCCCTGATGATTTGGATTTACACCTAATGAATCAATATAATATTCGCCGCTTTGGGTTTCGTTTTCAGGACTAAAATCAGGATTAAAATTCAGGCGGACATAATCAACAATTGGTTTTCTAAGTTCCTGCAATTTGCCTCCGTCATAAACAGAAACTGCCCCAATAATTTCATTGTTTTCTTCGGCCACAAAACAATTCTCATAAGAGTATTGATTGTTTTCTGATTCGACAAAATGAAGCAGGAAATAGTAGGCTGTTTTAGGATCTTTTTCTGCGATGAATTTATAGATAATTTCTTCTATGGCCAACAGCAAATGTGCTGCAATACTTTCTGAATCTTCTATAGTTGCTTTTCTAATGATCATGACTTTTCTTTTTAAGAGTACAAAATTACGGTAACTTTTAAATATTAGTCCTTTTGATTGAGATAATGCTGTAAATAGTTCAGTTTTTTAGTTTTTTAATAAAATATTAAAATAGAATTAATTTTATTTTTATAAGTTAATCTATTTTAATTCAGTTAGTTATTGGTTTTATAAACTTTAAAAGTACGTTATAAAGAGTAAAATATTTTAAGTTTCGAAATTGTAAAATAGGGCTTCGTTATTTTTTGCAAACGAACATTTTTGTATTATAAATATTACTTTTATGAATATGATTGTTGATAACTGTTTTTTGGGAGGGTAGTTTGCGAGCGCATTTTTATGTTGATAACTTTATTTAGATTCTGTATAAATAGCTGATGTTTCGAGGGTTATGAAATAGTATAATCCTGTTGATAAAACTAAATTTCCTGTCACTTTTCGTTGCTTCTGACCTGTTGATAATTGAGTGGTTTTTTAACATCAAAATTAGGTCAAAAGACGAACTGTGGGTTAATTTTGTAATTAGAGAAATGACGTTTAACCCCCAAATAAACAAATCATTTTATTCTGGTTACGTCACCAATTTAATACTTATATATATGTCTATTTTCGATAAAAGAATCAATTATAAACCTTTTGAATATCCAGAGGTCCTACAATTTACTGATGCCATAAATAAAGCATATTGGGTTCATAGCGAAGTCGATTTTACTGCAGATACACAGGATTTTCATTCCCATTTAAATCTGGCTGAAAAAACAGCAATCAAAAACAGTTTACTGGCAATTGCACAGATAGAAGTAGCTGTAAAAAGTTTTTGGGGGAATATTTATGAGCATTTCCCAAAACCGGAGTTTAACGGTTTAGGAAGTACTTTTGCTGAATGTGAATTCAGGCATTCTGAGGCATATTCTCGTCTTTTAGAAGTTTTAGGATATAATAATGAATTCGAAAAACTGATGGAGATTCCGGTAATCCGCAAACGTGTCGATTATTTATCGAATGTTTTAAAAGATACCAAGTCTCAGGACAATAAAAAATATGTGGTTTCGCTGATATTGTTCAGTATTCTGATCGAGAATGTATCACTTTTTAGTCAGTTTGCGATTTTATTGTCGTTTACGAGATTCAAAGGATATATGAAAAATGTAAGCAACATTATTGCGTGGACTTCTATCGACGAACAGATTCATGCAAATGGTGGCATTTATATCATCAATAAAATCAAAGAAGAATTTCCGGATTATTTAGATGAGGAAACTTTAGTGCTTATAAGAGAAACAGTTAAGGATTCGATTGGTGTAGAAGCAGATATATTAGACTGGATATTTGAAGAAGGTGAAATCGAAAGTATCAAAAAAGAAGATTTAGTGAATTTCATGAAATTTAGATTAGATGAAAGTCTGACCCAAATTGGCATCGAAACAATATTCAATGTTCCAGCCGATGATTATAAAGCGATGGCGTGGTTCGAAGAAGAAGTTTTTGCAAATAGTCTTGATGATTTCTTTGCGAAAAGACCTGTAGAATATACAAAACATGACAAAAGTATTACCGCAAACGACCTTTTCTAAAAAAGCAAATTACAATTATGAATACAATAGATACAATTTCAGGAAATAGTGCTCCGTTAAGCGAAGCAGACAATAAAATGTGGTGGAAAAACTCTGAAAGTGAGCAAATTTTAAATCGTGGCTATCTTTTAAAAGGTGAAACTGTAGAGGGGGCAATTGACAGAATTTGTACCGCTGCAGCAAAAAGATTGTACAAACCCGAGTTAAAAGAGTCTTTTGTTGAAATGATCGAACGTGGTTGGATGAGTATTAGTTCGCCTGTTTGGGCAAATATGGGAACAGAACGTGGTTTGCCAATTTCTTGTTTTAATGTTCACGTTCCTGACGAAATCGAAGGGATTACACATAAATTGGGTGAAGTAATCATGCAAACCAAAATTGGTGGCGGAACTTCAGGATATTTTGGCGAATTACGCGAAAGAGGAAGTGCCGTAACTGATAACGGAAAGAGTAGTGGAGCAGTGAGTTTCATGAAACTTTTTGATACTACAATGGATACGATTTCTCAAGGTGGTGTTCGTCGTGGTGCTTTTGCAGCATATCTAGATGTAGATCATCCGGATATCGAAGAATTTTTGAAGATAAAAAGCATCGGAAACCCAATTCAGAATTTGTTTACCGGAATTTGTGTACCTGATTACTGGATGCAGGAAATGATTGATGGCGATGCAGATAAAAGACAAATTTGGGCAAAAGTATTAGAAAGCCGTCAGCAAAAAGGATTGCCTTATATCTTTTTTAGTGACAACGTAAATAAAAACAAACCACAAGTTTATAAAGACAAAAACCTGCGCATTAATGCAAGTAATCTTTGTAGCGAAATCATGTTGCCGTCAAGCCTTGATGAATCATTTATTTGTTGTCTTTCGTCAATGAACCTGGAACTTTATGAGGAATGGAAAGATACTGAAGCAGTAAAACTGGCGATCTTTTTCCTGGATGCCGTTTTGCAGGAATTCATAGAAAAAACAGAAGGAAACTATTATCTGGCAGCAGCGAATCGTTTTGCAAAAAGACACCGCGCACTTGGACTTGGGGTTTTAGGATGGCATTCGTATCTGCAAAAAAATATGATTCCGTTTGAAGGACTTGAAGCCAAAATGAAAACGACAGAAATATTCAAACATATTAGTGACAAAGCTGATAAAGCAACTCAGGATCTGGCAAGAATATATGGAGAACCAGAATTGCTAAAAGGATACGGAAGACGTAACACGACAACAATGGCAATTGCGCCAACGACATCATCATCGGCTATTCTGGGACAAACTTCGCCGGGAATCGAACCTTTTAGCAGTAATTATTATAAAGCTGGTTTGAGCAAAGGTAATTTTATGCGTAAAAACAAATACCTTAAAACATTATTAGAAGAAAAAGGTCTTGATAATGAAGAGGTTTGGAGAGAAATTATGCTTAATGGCGGCAGCGTTCAGCACATGAGCCAATTGAGCCAAAATGAGAAAGATGTCTTTAAAACATTTAAGGAAATCAGTCAGTTAGAGATTGTACAGCAAGCATCAATCCGTCAGAAATATGTCGATCAGGGACAAAGTATCAACTTAAATATCCCATCGGATTTGCCAATCAAAGAAGTAAACCGTTTATTGATCGAAGCATGGCAATTAGGAATCAAAAGTTTGTATTACCAACGTAGTCAAAGTGTATCTAAAGAGCTTGTTACAAGTCTTGTTACTTGTAGCAGTTGTGAGTCATAATATAAACAGGCTGTCTTTTGGATAGCCTGTTTTTTTTGTTGTGTGCCCAGCATGGGCGATAACTCTAGGGTGTAAGTCCCGAACACGCCTTTACAGTGGGAAGTGTTAGCTGAATGCAAGGGTGT
>NZ_JBNNFM010000044.1:0-33954 GCF_050267765.1 Flavobacterium sp. NPDC079362
GTGATGATAAAGGACGATTTGACTGGCGTACTTTGCGTCGGAATAAGTGGCGACCATTGTCGCGGAATCGTGGGGTACTTTCGTCGGAATATCTAACTACAGTAATTCAAAGTTGACTCCCGAAAAAGCTTTGCATATGCTTCGATCTGAGGGGCTTGATGTTACTATTGAACAGGCAGAGGAAATCTTGTATTTCTTAAGAATAATTGCTAATATCGCTGTGTTGAAACATTTAAATAAAACAAAATGAGCAAGATAGCGGACTTATACATTAGAGTAAGTACTGACGAGCAGGCTGAGAAGGGCTTCTCCCAGCGTAATCAGGAAGAAATGCTAAGGAAATATTGCAGCATAAACCAAATACAAATACGTAATGTAATTTATGAAGATCATTCAGCAAAGACTTTTAACAGACCGCAATGGAAAAAATTTCTTGCTGATGTAAAAAAAAATAAAAATAAAATTAGTTTGGTTCTTTTTATGAAGTGGGACAGGTTCAGTCGAAATGCCGGTGATGCTTACCAGATGATCAATCTGCTAAGAAAACTCGGTGTAGAGCCACAGGCTATAGAACAGCCTCTTGATTTGAGTGTTCCTGAAAACAAAATGATGCTTGCATTTTATCTTGCAGCACCTGAAGTTGAGAATGATCGAAGAGCACTGAATACCTTGCAAGGACTTAGACGTGGCAAGAAGGAGGGAAGGCATATGGGAATGGCTCCTTATGGATACGCCAATAAAATAACGGAGGATGGGAAAAAGTATATCGCCATTGTACCAGATAAAGCTGTAAAGGTTATTTGGATCTTTGAACAAATTGCTAAAAATATTTTCAGTACTGAATCTATTTATCAAATGGCGAAAGAAAAAAGCTTTGCAATCTCTAAGAATAACTTATGGCTTATCATAAGAAATCCTCTTTATTGCGGAAAGATAGTTGTTCCTCAGTACCGCGATGAAGAGGCGAGATTAGTCAATGGCCAGCATGATGCAATTATTAGCGAAGCATTATTTTATCGGGTACAGGAAATCCTTGATAGTAAATCACGGACCTATAGACCGAAAATTAAAACAATAGAGAATTTTCCCCTTAGAGGTTTTTTTATGTGTCCCAAATGCGGACAGAAGTTAACAGGGAGCAAATGCAAAGGAAGAAATAAATATTATTACTATTACCACTGTGATAAAGTTTGTAAATGGAGAATAAACTCTGAAATAGCTAATAAAACATTTAAAGTGCATTTAAATAAATTTAAACCTTTACCGGAAGTGAAGAAACTATATTCAGCCGTTTTGCTTGAAGGCTACAGGGAGCATACTGGGTTAATCATTAATGAAAAAAAGAAATCTCTTGAACAAATTGCTGTTTATGAAAAGAAATTGACCGTTGCTAGAAATTTATTAGTCACCGAGAAAATCGACGCTGAAGACTATCATCTTATGAAAATTGAATACAATGCTATTATTAGCAAGATAGAGAAAGAGATTGGAAATGTAGATGACGATAGAGAGAATATAGAGTATCTAACGAACACGGGACTGGAAAACCTTTTAAAGCTAGGTGACTCCTTTGATGGTGGGACTTTAGCTGATTCCAGGGAGATAATTGGTTTAATTTTTCCGGAAAATTTTACATTTTCAGATAACAAAATCCGCACCACCCGAGTGAACGAAATCATCAACTGTATCTATCTGGTAAACAATAGGTTACGAGCAAAAAAAAAACGGGACAAAAGATGATATTTTTCTTTTGTCCCGAGTAGTGACCTCGACTGGATTCAAACCATGAATAACTAATAATTGATTTAAAAAAAATGACTTTTCTATAAAATTTTAATTTATAATACTGTCTTTAATTTAGCTCTTCTATTTTTGGTGCAAAATAATAAATATTAATTTAAAGTAGTATCTTCTTTTTTAATTTGCTCAATAAAATAAGCTGCGGAAATTCCGGTTTTCTTTTTGAAGGCTTTTGCAAATCTTTCTGTAGTGCTAAAACCAACTTCCTCCGCCAGTGCCTTATTGTTATATTTACGAACCAATTTATTGCTATAAAGTAAAGATATTATATACTCTGTTTTAAGATCATTTATGTATTGATTAAAGCGTTTATCTTTATAATGATGAATTATAGCAGAAAGGTATGTTGGATTGTGATTAAAAAAAGCGGACAAAGTAGAGAGTTTCCAATCCCTGTCGAGATATTTTTTTTCATTTTCAAATTTATCTAACAGTTTTAATATAATTGCAACTGTTTCACTGTTAATGTCTAGCATTATCGGTTTCTCTTTTTTTTCTTTTGTCTTACTTTTATCCTTCGAATCGTTAATCTCCAACATCAGCTCTTCAAAGCGTTTTTTGTAGATCTTTTTATTTCTCAAATTTCGATGAGTTACAATAATAAAGCCTGAAAAAATAATTGAAGTAAAACCAATGAGAACAGAGTACTTATAATTTTTTATAAAGAGTTCTCGTTTTAAATTTTCTTTATCAATTAGTAATTCCTGCGTGTAGTATTCCTTGTTTATTTTTCCAACTAAATATTTGAAAGTTTCATTTAGCATCCTATCAGCTTTGAGTAATTGATCTACATAATATAGATGAATTTCTGGATTATCTTTGGCTTTATAATAGTTAATCAGAATTTCATAGACTTCCCTAAGATCAGGTCTCAGATAACCTTTAGTGTTGAAAAGCTGATCTACTTTTTTTAAATAGGGTAGAGCAGTTTCATATTTTTCTGTCTTCCAATAACTTTTACCAATATAGAAATAACCAACAGATTCATTCCCAAAGTCTTTTTTTTCTTTTAATTCCTTAATAGAATACTCAATATTTTTGATAGCTGAGGCGTAATTTTGCTTAAAGTAATCATTTATTCCTTGAGAATGAATATAGTAAACTTCCATTTCAGGTATGTTCAATTTTTTGCATTCTTTTATTCCTAAAATATTGGTTTCACTGCTGAGTCCATAATTTCCAATTTTGTTATAACAAACTCCTAAGAAATGTAGCGAATTCAAATAAGCTCTGGGATTTTCATTCTTGAAATAAGAGACACACTGTTTTAGTAGTGAAATGGCCTCATCATAATAACCTAAGTAGTATTTGACTAGTGCAATATTATACATTAGTTTATAGATAAGATACTTGTCGGTTGTTGTAGCTAAGTAACTGTGGGCAATAATATAATTGTCCAATGCGTAATTATGCTGTTTTAGTGAGTAGTACGCGATACCTTTTGATAGATAAGCAGAACCGATTAGTATATTATCATTTGTTTTTTTTGCCGCATATATGGTGCTATCGGCATATATTATGGTCAATTTATCAGAAGACTGATTCGATAAATTGCTATAACCATTAGCTATTTCTTTCCAATTTTTCTCATTCTTTGCTTTTTGTAAAAAGGAATATAGATAAATTGTAGCCTTTGAACTATCCTTTAGACCATAAGCCATATCATCTAGGTAATCGTAACTTTTATTTTTTAAAGAATCAGGTATTTTATACTCTTTTTGTTGGGCCGGGACTAAGTGAAAAAGAAATAAGAAGATTGCAAATGTTTGATTTTGATTCATAACGTGATAGTTTGGGGACTATATTAGAGTGTAAAGTGCATCAGTATCACTTTAAAATAGCCTTCACACCAATTTTGCAGTAATTTAATTCAAATATAATCTAAACATTTGGTTTTTAGTATTTTGTGTAATTTAAAGTAGTTTGGATTTATTATAAATCCATACTTTAAATTCAATAAATCCAAACTAGTGGTGTTGCGGGAGATGTTTCCAAGCAATAGTTTTGTCATGAATTCAAAAGCGAAATTATCTGGCATAGAGCCTAATAAGAGTTCCGCTAATCCGGATGAAATGAACTGAGAAGGAATTCTCATTCACATCAAATAATCCTAATCATGAAAAATTTATTATTATGCGGTTCTTTATTATGTCTTTTAATTTCGTGCTCTGCCGACTCAGATTTTAATCCATTAGAATTGGAAGAAAGCGCAATAACAAAATCCGGGAGAAATTTACCAAATCCGGGCAATAGCGCTAATCCTTTTGACTTCAAAGGAGAAAAGTACTATGATGCGCTAACAAGCTACCGGGAGGCAAATCAATATCCGAATTCTATTGCGCAGATTATTGATCAAGTCAGTTTTTTGGCATCGCAGTTTAAAAATGACTCTTTTAACAATAGAAGTGTAATATCCTTTACAGATGAAATTGTACAGTCCATTATGGACGATCCGGACAATAGCATGATTACGATCGTGCAAAATAGTACAATCAGCAATTCGGCAAAAACAAGTCTGGTTAACTTTCTACAAGTTTTAATTGAGAAGCGACAGCTCGAATTCTCCATTAGTTATAATTACATAACTGATTACGAAGATACAGTGATAACAAACAACTCTTTGAATCAGGATGACAGTGAAACGATTTTAACAGTCACATCCATATCCCGTTATTCACTTTATTCGGAAACTCAACGTAAGGATCGTGACTGGGATAAATCAGGGGCTAACAAAAACGCCAAACCCTTTTTTGCAGAGAACCAGGTTGCTGTTATTTCGATAATATTATTCCTGGCTACATTTAAATGATTCTTCTTTTAAAATAGTAATAAATGTTTTTTTTAATGAAACCACGAATCATTCTTTATACCCTGCTGGTGATTTTTAACCTTGTGAGCCTTTATTTCATCATGGAACTGTTCAGCTATGATGAAATAGTAGGTTACCTCACTACAGGCGGCAAAAAAACTATTGATGCACGTGAGCTGGCTTATCTATTGTTTGTAACATGCCTTCTGAATCTGTATTTTCTATCTTTTATACTGATGGAAAGTTTTTTTAAGGACAAAATATAAGAGTCTGAAATCCAGGTTTCATATTTTTTTAATTCTTTTTTTGAAATTACCACTATATGTTAAAAGACCTTATCAATAAAGAATTGAAGGATCTTCCAATAGAAGGTCTTGATATAAGCATCATCAAGAAATATGTAATTAAGAGTGCCCAGGATGAGTCATTTTTAATTCGCAATTATTGTGTTATACTTATAAAATCAGGGGAGTTTAAAATTAGGATAAGAGAACTTATTAGTGATCTGAAAGTGCAGGATCTGATGGTTTTACCTAAAAATTCTTATTGTACAATTCTAGAAGTAAAAGGGAAACCAAAATTTTTTTTGATTTGCTTTACATCAGATTTTGCATTTGAAAATTGCCTGAAAAAAGAACTTGTGGACTCCTTTGCTTTTTTACTTGGAGAATCTTTACCCACAATCCCCCTTGAGGATAAAGACTTTCAGGTATTGTCACTAATTTACAAACTGATTTATTTCGTAAATAAAGATACTAAGAAAAGTAGCGAGGATTCTGAATTACGACGTATTGCTTTTAACCTGTTTTTGTATGAGCTCAAGTTTATTTTTAAAAGGTTTATTAAAGAAGCTCCAATTAATATTAAGAGACCCGAGAGTCTCACGATTCAATTTCTTACCATACTGACCATTCACTGCAAAAAACAGCACAGTGTAAAGTTTTACGCGGGCGCTTTATTTGTAACAAGGGGCTACCTGAATAATGTAGTAAAGCAGGTAACAGGTAAAACTGTAAAAAGCCTCATTGATCAGGCGATCATTAACGAGATTAAAAATGTGCTAGAAAATTCACAATCATCAATAAAACTAATAGCAGAGGATTTTGAGTTCAGTAGTCTCTCGAAATTCGACAACTTTTTTAAAAGAAATACTTCTATGTCAGCTTCTCAGTATCGCAATAATGCAATGGGAAAATTTAAAAAACTTTAGGCTTCATTGCATAATGTTCACTAAACAAAATACTATCATGATTACTGTATATCCCCTAGAATGGATAGACTCATTGATATTGCACACCTTAGATTCAAAGAAAACAAATATCAGCGATCTGTCACAGAGTGATTTAGCCTTTATAGGTAACAATCTTTCAAAAGAATTGCACCTGATTCAAGTTCAACTAAAAAACGAGATATTTTCTTTACAGAAAAAGAGGCAAATCCGATTACTAGTTCGAAAGTACCACTCCTCTTTAGTTTATTTGCTGGATAAGGTAATTGGATATCAAAAAAAGGATATTGTTTTTACCGGAGTTTTAGCAGGTATCATGGAGTTAGTGATTAATTGTCTTTATGATTTGTTGTCTTTTGTTCAAAGCCGTTATTTCAATTACCTAAGTCTTGATGAACATGTCCCTGTTCAATACCTGGTAATTTCCAGAAAAGAAATATTTTTAAGGCTCGAAACGCTCAAAAATAAAGAAGAAGAAGGTGCTTTAGATGGTCACCTCACTGAAATGGTATTTAATGCTATCTCGAGTTCAATTGCAGAGAAACCGCAACATAAAATCACTTATAGAGAAATATTGTATCAAAAAGAACTTTTAAAGTATTTAGAGGTTTTGGCGGCTGCCAAAGATCAATCTACTTTTTATTCAGGAATTGATCAGTTGTTAATGGAGATGAATTTTAATTATCACCCTTATATTGGTCATTTTACACGCCGGATACAAAGTCAACTTGATTTACAGGAATCTTTAGTTGACAAAACAAATCAGCTACTTGTTTGCTATAAAGAATTTAGCCAGTTATTGTTCAATGAAAAAATAAGCTTTGATCCTACTAGGGAAAATATAAGATATGTTCTGGATAACTGGTTCAGGCAAGAAATTACATATTTGGAGCGAAAACTAGTATTAGATGCAGGCGCCCAAAGTATCCATAAAGAAGATCAAAATATGCAGATAGGAAACAACAAAGTTCAGTGTGCGCTTTCTACAGATCAAATGGGCCTTATTTTACGCGCAGGAGATGAGGCAAGAATTCTAAAAGCAAAATCCCTGAATGAAGTATTCAGAACCATTGTGCCGCATCTTTCCACTGCACTTAAGAAAAATTTGTCCTATAATTCAATGAGAAGCAAATCTTATAGTGCGGAAGAAAAAGACAAGCAGATTGCGATTCAGACTCTCGAGAGAATGATTAAACATATTAGAGAGTTCTAACTATTATTAATGAATTTAAAATTGAATTTATGAAAAAACTGAATCACATTTTATTTGTGGCTTGCCGTAGGATCTACAAGCAAGAATTTCATACTGAAAAAGCAGCTGAATTGATTAAGAAAGAGAACGATTATCGAGGAATTTAAAGTCAGGGGAGAGTCACTGATTAATTTTAAAAAAGCTGCGAGAACTTATCTTTTACCAACACCGGAAAAGGACAGGAAATATAAAAATCAAAAAGTAAAACTGGTATTGAAGAGTTTGATAAGATTACAGATATAAAAAAAACTCTGATGGTAAAAAAGCAATCGTTACCTGTAAAACAATTTGGCATAATAACATGTTTGCCTCCCTAAGATACAATCCTTTAATCACACAAAAAGAGCGCAAAGCATATTTTTTATTGACTCAAAATGAATGGGCTTTTGTGAATGTCCGGGATTTTTAATTGCTTGAATTTAAACTAAAGCTATATCCAAAGAAAAACCCTCCTAGTGAAGGTTTTTTTTTGCCATCTTTCTTGATTTTCCGCCTATTTGCAAAGGGTACAAAAGGGTACAAAAAAGTTGTACTTGTAGGGCTTATATTGTATTTGTTTCTTTGACTTGTTGAATAAATCATAACTCTTTTATTATGATTTACATAGAGAGCAAGAAAGATGTTGAACGATTAAATGAAAAAGCTATGTTTACAAATATCTCATGGAGCAATTATATAATTGCCGTTAGTGTACTTTTATTTATCTGGTATTTGGTTTTAGGATTTAGATTTTACTATCCTGAACTAAAAGAAATTCTAAAGGGTGAGAAAACCCTAAATATCACCAGCTTTAAAAGCAATAGAAACGAAATGGTTGGCGCTAATCTTTCAAAAGACAGCAGTACTGAGAATATGGAATTTTCATCTTGCAGTGAGCCTTTTGATACCCTTGCTGACGCGAAGGAACTATCTGACCGGATAAAGGGCGCCATTGCTGAGAGCGCAGAGAGGAACTTCTCTTTGGAAGAATTCCAGAACTATCTAAAGTTGCTACTAAAGGAATATCCATTTGTTAAAATCTCTGCGCTACGAGAGAAGGTGAATACTTTAATTGTCGCGGGTTGCCAGAGATACCCACAACTACTTTTAACTGTTTCCCAGGTCGATGCCTTGTGGGAAGAGACTATTTAATATTATAGTGGAGGAATAATCCCTGTTCTCTCTGGCGTGGTAGGGCTTTATGTGACAAGGAAATAGAGTTGTAACGGCGAGTATTCCTCCGCTTATTATTCATAAGAAATCAAAACTTTAAAACGATGTGTGATGAAAAAATGTAAAGGAGATTTAAAGTGTTTTTCAAAGGCAAAAAAAGTATCAATTCAGGTGATAATACTAGTTATATTTATTCACTTCAAAGGGTACGCCCAGGATGGTGTTGCCGGAATTAATGAGGCCAATCAAAAAGTCAGAAGTTATTTTGATGCCGGTACAGAACTCATGTACGCGGTAGGAGCTTTACTGGGGCTTATTGGCGCTGTGAAAGTGTACCAAAAGTGGAATGCCGGAGATCCTGATACCGGAAAAGTAGCCGCAGCTTGGTTTGGGAGCTGTGTGTTTTTAGTTGTCGTGGCCACTGTGATAAAATCCTTCTTTGGTGTTTAAGACTAAAGATAATGAAAAATGAGTAGCAGTGTATATCAAATCAATAAAGGGATTAATCAATCCATCGAATTTAAAGGACTCAAAGCCCAATATATTTGGTATTTGGGCGGTGGTGTTGTGGGACTTATGATTGTTTTTGCAATCCTGTTTTTTATTGGAATTCCTTCTATTCTTTGTGTGGTCTTTATTGGGGGCGCGGGAAGTGTAATGGTTTTCAAAATTTACAAAATGAGCCATAAGTATGGCCATTATGGGATGATGAAAGCCATAGCTAAAAAGCAGATTCCAAAGAATATAAAAGTCTACAGTAGAAGAATTTTTAAATAGTGATAGTCAAAGAGCGTTAATGTGAGTAAATCAAAGTGTGATGCAAAAAGTGATAGATGATGTTTTACCGATTATGGATGTTCAGCACGATTGTATCTTGTCTAAACAAGGAGATATAACGGTGGTTTTTAAAGTAGACCTTCCAGAGATTTTTACCCTCTCAGACCAGGAGTATGAGACGTTTCATCAATCCTGGATCAAAGCCATTAAAATACTTCCAAAGTTTTGTGTATTGCACAAACAAGACTGGTTTTTAGAGAAACATTATAAGGCAGATTTTACAAGCGATGACAGCAGTTTTCTAAAAAGAAGCAGTGAGCGGTTTTTTAATGAAAGACCTTTTTTGGATCATTCCTGTTATATTATGATTACCAAGAAACCTCAAGGAAGAAAAAACTCGAGTTCCTTATTCTCTAATTTAATTAGAAGTTCGCTGGCTCCTGAACAAACATTAAAAATGGAACTCCTTCAGGATTTCATAGACAGTACCGGTCAGTTTAAAAGGATCATGGAAGACAGTGGATTTGTAAAGCTTACGCGTTTAGAAAATCACGAGCTTAAAAGCCAAAGCCGCAGCATTGGACTTATAGAGAAATATTGTTTTTTATCAGAGAGTGAAACTTCATTTGTCTATCAGGATATTAAATTCAGCCAAGGACTACAAGTTGGGGATAAACATTGTCAATTGTTTACTTTGGGGGACTCGGCCGATTTACCGGGACTCTGTGGATCCAGGATAAATTATGACCGCTACTCAACTGATAGGACAAAATTCAGTGTGGGCTTTGCCTCAACACTCGGACAATTATTATCGTGTAATCACATCTACAATCAGTACATCTTTATTGAGGACGGGCAGAAAACTATTCAAAAACTCGAAAGCAAGAGACTGCGCCTGCAATCCTTATCGGCTTACAGCAGGGGTAATCTAATAGCTAGAGATGCTACAAACGATTTTTTAAACGAGGCCATATCCCAGCAAAGATTACCAGTTAAGGCGCATTTTAATGTCCTGGTCTGGAGCTCGGATATGGAAGAATTTAAAGAGATCAAAAATAAGGTATCTTCAGCCCTTGCACAAATGGACGCGGCCGCGAAGCAGGAAACCGTTGGGGCGCCACAAATTTATTGGGCAGGCATACCAGGAAATGCGGCTGACTTTCCAATGAATGACACTTTTGATACCTTCACCGAACAGGCGGTATGTTTTTTAAACATGGAAACTGGATACAAGTCTTCTCTGAGTCCAATGGGAATCAGACTCGGGGACAGGCTCACAGGTAAACCTGTTCATGTGGATATCAGCGATGAGCCTGTGAGAACGGGAATATGTACCAATCGTAATAAATTTATACTAGGACCCTCGGGAAGTGGTAAGTCCTTTTTTACCAACCACATGGTAAGGAGTTATTACGAGCAAGGTACACATATTGTCCTTGTGGATGTAGGGCACAGTTATAAAGGATTGTGCGAGATGGTAGGAGGTTATTACTTTACTTATGATGAGAAGAACCCCATAAGATTCAATCCTTTTTATATTGGAGAGGGCGATAGTCTGGATACCGAGAAAAAGGAAAGTATTAAAACGCTGTTACTGGCGCTTTGGAAAAAAGACGATGAGACATTTAATAGAAGCGAGTATGTGGCCCTTTCGAATTCTTTGCAATTGTATTATGAGAAACTAGAAGTTAATCCGGATATTTTCCCTTGTTTCAACACCTTTTACGAATTTTTAAAAGAGGATTTTGTCCCTATACTTGAAGGAGATAACGTAAAGGAGAAAGACTTTGATGTTAATAATTTTCTCTACGTGCTTCGGCCTTATTATAAAGATGGCGAGTTTGATTACCTTTTGAATGCAAGTGAGAACTTAGATCTTTTAAAAGAGCGGTTTATTGTTTTTGAACTCGATAATATAAAAGATCACCCCATTCTTTTTCCGGTGGTCACCATCATAATCATGGAAGTTTTTATCAGCAAAATGAGAAAGCTTAAAGGAGTTCGTAAAATGATCCTGATCGAGGAGGCCTGGAAAGCCATAGCCCGGGAAGGGATGGCCGAATATATTAAGTACTTATTTAAAACTGTAAGAAAATTCTTTGGAGAAGCGATTGTAGTGACCCAGGAAGTGGAAGATATTATCTCCTCACCGGTGGTCAAACAAGCCATTATCAATAACAGTGATTGCAAGATTCTTTTGGATCAAAGTAAGTATCAAAACAAATTTGATCAGATTCAGGAACTCCTCGGGCTCACCGAAAAAGAAAAGGCGCTGGTGCTCTCTGTAAACAAGTCCAATGATCCCGATAAGAAGTACAAAGAGGTGTTTATATCACTAGGAGGTATTCTTTCAAAGGTCTATCGAACCGAAGTTTCACTCGAGGAATACCTGGCCTATACAACAGAAGAAAGCGAGAAAGTTAAAGTGAACGCGTACGCCCAAAAATATGGTGGCGATATCAAGAAAGGCATTGCCGCTCTGGCATTTGATATGAGAAACAAAACTTAAATGAAAACAGAAAAATGAAAAGCAGAATAAAATTGATCATTTGCACATTGTGCTTGTTTTTTATCACTACAGCAGCAAGACCCTTAGAGAGTAATGCCGCTATTCCGATACTTGAGATTGTTAAGGCGGTTACCAAAAAAGTAATTAAGGCTATTGATCTTGGTATCCAGAGATTGCAGAATAAAACCATATGGCTTCAAAACGCGCAGAAACAGCTTGAGAATACACTCTCCAAATTAAAGCTTGATGAGATTTCAAATTGGACCAAAAAACAACAGGATCTCTACAAGGGGTACTACGAGGAACTTCAGAAAGTAAAATCCATTATTACCTACTATCAGCGCATAAAAGAAATTACCAGCAAACAAACCAGACTGATCAACCAGTATGAAAGAGCCTGGAATTTATTGAGACAGGATAGTCATTTTAGCGCCTCAGAACTGCAATACATGCAAAAGGTTTACCAGGGGATTCTAGAGGAGAGCATGAAAAATATTGATCAGGTATTCTTTATTCTCGAATCTTTTACAACCCAGATGAGCGATCTAAAAAGACTCGAGATCATAAACCAGGCTGCCGATCAGATAGACGAGAATTATGATGATCTGATGCTATTTAATAAACAGAATGTTCTTATGAGCCTTCAAAGGGCCAAAACTAGTAGTGACGCGCAAAAAGTCAAACAATTTTACGGAATTCCATAAGTAAACATAAAGCAATAGAAAACATGAAAAAGATCTTATTACTACTCTGCATTATGGTATTGTTTTCACACGATATTCAGGGCCAGGCCAAGCAAAGAAAGACGCTGCTACTGCAAATATCCGCACTACAGACTTACATTGGTTATGCTAAAAAAGGATATACTGTAGCTAAAAACGGGCTGAATTTTATAGGGGATGTAAAGAAAGGGGAACTCAATTTTCATGAAAATTATTTCAGCTCCCTTAAAAAAGTAAATCCAAAAGTGGGACACTATCTAAAAGTGGCCAGTATTATTTCCCTGCAGCTTAAAATTATAAAAATTCATAAAAAAACTCTTGAGAATATACACCATGATGATTTGTTTCATGGGGATGAGCTGGATTACATAGAGAAAACTTTTGGACATTTAATAGACAACTGCAATGATACCCTGCAGGAGCTTTTAGTTATTTCAACTGATAACAAACTTGAAATGGGAGATAGTAAACGAATAGAGCGGATCCAAGGGCTTTATAAAACGATGCTGGAGGATTATTTGTTCTGCGAGAATTTCACACAAGAGATCTCTCTTATGTCCC
Source organism: Flavobacterium sp. NPDC079362 (assembly GCF_050267765.1). Lineage (NCBI taxonomy): Bacteria > Pseudomonadati > Bacteroidota > Flavobacteriia > Flavobacteriales > Flavobacteriaceae > Flavobacterium > Flavobacterium sp. NPDC079362. The sequence goes on from NZ_JBNNFM010000044.1 coordinate 12,811, forward strand.
TTTCAAGATCTAGAGAGAAAAATGATAGGAACCAAAGCCGGATTTTACTTGGCTTGTAAAAAGAGAAATCATGAAAAAAATAGTATTCATTTTTGTAATGTTCTGGCTCGTATGTGCGCCTTTTAAAACTTATGGGCAGTCCGAGGAAATCCAGCAGCTGGTTTTAAATATTGAGAAACTCTCACAGTTCAAAAAGATTTTAAGTGATATGAAAAAAGGCTATGATATTTTAAATGGGGGCTATAAAATGGTTAAAGACTTATCGAAGGGAAGTTTTTCGCTTCATAAAACTTTTCTTGATGCCCTTTTGCAGGTAAGTCCCCTGGTTAAGAGCTACAAAAGGGTGGGGGATATTATAAACTATCAGATACAGCTTATAAAGGAGAGTAAAACGGCTGTTAATCGTTTTAATAAAAGCGGGAGTTTTACCCGTGAGGAAATTAATTATTTTGAAAAAGTATATTCTAATCTCACCAGGGAAAGTCTTAGAAATCTCGATGAGCTCACCATGATTTTGACACCTGAGACACTGCGAATGTCAGATGATGAAAGATTAGAGGCCATTGATAAAATATATTTGGATATGCAGCAAAAAGTGCTATTTCTCCGGGATTTTAACGCCTCTTCTGGGGTCCTTTTATTGCAGCGCGCAAAGGAGCAAAATGATGTAAGGGTAGCGCGTTACAATTATCAAATTAAAAATTAATTCTTGTAGATATGCTAAATCTAAATAAAACAATGGGCGCTGTAGCGGTATTGCTCATTGCGCCTATTTCAACTATGGGGCAAGGGGCTGCAGGGGAGATTCAAAGTCTTCACGGGGTACTGGAACAACTCTATGATGAGATGATGCCCCTTTGCAGCAATCTTATTGCAGTAGGGCAGGGTATAGCCGGATTTGCAACCCTTTGGTATATAGCCCTTCGAGTTTGGCGCCATATTGCCAACGCGGAGCCTATTGATTTTTATCCGCTTTTCCGGCCCTTTGTAATTGGTTTTTGCATCATGATTTTCCCTTCCGTACTTTATTTAATTAATGGGGTTATGAAACCCACTGTTATGGCCACAGGGGCTATGGTACAAGGATCTAACAAAGCAATTGAAGTTCTTTTGAAAGAGAAAGAAAAAGCGGTAAAAGAAAGTGACCCTTGGAAAATGTATGTAGGGGTTACAGGGGCTGGTGATCGAAAAGAGTGGTATAAGTATACTCATGGTGATTCTGATCTGGAAAAAGAGAATATACTTTCCAGTATCGGCAATGATGTGAAATTTGCAATGGAGAAAGCCTCGTATAGTTTTAGAAATTCTGTAAAAGAATGGGTGAGCGAGGTGCTGAGAATTCTCTTTGAGGCCTCTTCACTTTGTATCGATACGCTGAGAACCTTTCAATTGGTTGTGCTTTCCATACTGGGACCTTTGGTTTTTGGAATCTCTGTTTTTGATGGATTCCAGCATACCCTCACGGTATGGCTCGCGCGGTATCTCAATGTTTATTTATGGCTGCCTGTTGCCAATATTTTTGGAAGTATCATCGGTAAAATCCAGGAGCAGATGCTAAAACTAGACGTAGTGCAAATCAACACATCAGGAGATACCTTTTTTAGCCGGACCGATATGGGATATTTAATTTTTATGATCATCGGTATAGTGGGGTATTTTACAGTACCCTCTGTGGCCAACTATATTGTGCATGCAGCTGGGGGAGATGCGCTGGGACAAAGGGTGACGAGCATCTTTACAAACTCGAGCTCTTCGGTGATAACAAGAACAGCCGCTGGAGCTGGAATGATAATGGATGCCATGGGAAATCCTTCGGGGAAAATGTCTCAGAGCATGGCCAGCTCTTCGGGTACCTCTGACTATTTTCAGGATAATCAAAGTTATATGGGCGAGAAGCTCAAGGGAAATTTAAAATAATTTAAATAAAGAGCCAATATGTTTAGCAAAATGAGAAATATAGACACAGCCTTTGGCCATGTAAGGAGTTTTACCATGCTGGTGATTCTGGCCAGCACTATTATCTGCTGTTATACGCTTTACAAAAGTTTTACATCGATTACCCTTATGCAGGACAAGGTTTATATTTTGGTAAATGGCAAAGCGCTGGAGGCGTACTCCTCGGATAGAAAAGATAATGTACCTGTGGAGGCCAGGGATCATGTGAAAACTTTTCATGGGTTTTTCTTTACCCTGGACCCTGATGATAAAGTAATTAAAACCAATATAACCAAAGCGCTTTATCTGGCCGATGATACGGCCAAAAGGGTGTATGATAATTTAAAAGAGAATGGGTATTACTCGGGTATTATATCGGGGAATATCAGCCAGAGAATTTCAATTGACAGCATCACTATTGATACCAATCAATATCCCTATGATTTTAAATGTTATGCAAAGCAAAATATTATAAGAACCACCAGTATTTTAAATAGAAACCTGATCACTGAGGGCACCCTTAGAAATGTATCAAGAAGTGATAATAACCCGCATGGGTTTTTAATTGAAAGATGGAATACTATTGAGAATAAGGATTTAGGAGTGGAAAACAGAAAATGATGCGCGCGTTATTTAAAAACAAGCAGATCCCAATAAGTGCGAGGTTTTATCTGCTGGTAAGGGATAAATGGGCAAAAAAAATGAGCGCATTAACTTTGAATTTATCAAAAAAGGTCCTTGTATTTTATCTGATTCTCTTTGTCCTGGTTTACGCAGGTATAAGTCTTTATACTGTATATGATGCTTTGTGGAATAAAGAGCCTAAGGGGCGAAGGGCGAGAATTGCTCCTGATCATTTAATTGTCGTAAAAGCTTCACTGTGTACAAGTAATCAACCCGTGTTATCTAAAACTGAATTTGAAAACGCAGTGCGGTTTAGTATTTATCTGGACAGTATTAAAAATTCCAGGGAACAAGAAAAAAGCTTTGAGAGCCTGCATGAGAAAAGAGCGGACCATTAAGACATTTTCTAGGTGCTGAGAAATATAAAAAAAAAGAATTTTAAAAAATAAATCCATGGAAAACAAAACAATTAGTTCCAAAGAATCTAAACACCGCAAAATGCTACTGGTGTTGCCAATTATAACACTTCCATTTCTAACGATGATATTCTGGATATTAGGCGGGGGGAAAGGCAGTGCTAGTGAGATTGCCACAGAGCAAAAAAGAGGATTTAATGTAACGCTTCCTAATGCGAGATTTAAGCAAGACGCTGAGCTGGATAAGATGAGTTATTATGAGAAGGCTACAATTGACTCTTTAAAGCTTGAGGAACAGATCAAAAAAGATCCCAATTATTCAAGGCCAGTATTCTCTGAGGATCCCGGGTTGGTTTCAGGGGAATTAGAAACTGATCCGAGAATTTTTCCAAAAGCAAGAACGGCTTTAAATACAGGTTCTCTTAAAGGGGAGAGCGAACAAAGGATGTATCAAAAATTAAAAGCGCTCCAAAAAGTAATTCAAGCGCCGGTAAAAAAAATAGACAATCAGAAGGATATGAGAGAATTTGAATACAGTAATTCTTCAAATGATGCCTTAGAGCAGATAAAAGGGGTACAAGAGATGATATCTTCTATAAATGCGCCCTCTGAGCCAGATCCCGAACTGCGCCAACTAGGAGCAATGCTGGAGAATATTCTGGACATTCAGCACCCTGAGCGTGTGCAGGAAAAACTGAGACAGACTTCAAAAAGCCAAAAAGGGAAAGTGTTTGCAGTGAGTAAAAAAACACAGGAAGAGCCCGTTTACTCACTCGTGCAAACAAACACAAGTGGACCAGGGATCCCAAATTCTAATTCTTTTTACTCTTTAGACCAGGACCCTTTAGATAACCAGGCGCAAAACACACTCGAGGCGGTGGTGCATCAGACGCAGTCTGTTGTAAATGGTTCGGTAGTAAAACTCAGATTAACCACAGATGTTTTTATTAATGGAACCCTTATTCCCAGAAATAGTTTTGTTTTTGGAATTGCTTCTTTAAAAGGGGAGAGACTCGAGGTTAAGATAAAGACAATAAAATTTAATACCTCGATATTTCCTGTGGAACTCTCTGTTTATGATATGGATGGAATTGATGGAATTTTTATTCCCGGAGCCATAAATAGGGATGTTGCAAAAGCGTCCGCAGACAGATCCTTGCAGGGTCTGGGCATTGAGGGATTGAATGATTCGTGGACAGGACAAGCGGCAACTCTTGGTGTGCAGGCTGCTAAGAGTCTGATGAGTAAAAAGGTAAAACTAATTAAGGTGGTTCTAAAAGCAGGCTATCAGGTTCTGCTTTATGATCAGAAAGAAAAAAATGCCAAATAACACTTAAATATTCGAAGATGAAAAATAGTAAATTATGGTTGAGTATTGGGATTTCTATAGTTGCAATTTCAGTATCTGCTCAACAAGATCTTAATAGTGAGGTGAATAATATCAATTTGAGTTATTCTAAGACTACAAGTATTGTATTTCCCTACGCCATTAAAAGTGTAGACAAAGGAAGTGCTGAGATTCTGGTTCAAAAGGCAAAAGGAGTAGAGAATATTCTATTTTTAAAAGCAGGCAGGCAGAATTTTGCCCAGACTAACCTGACTGTTGTTACCGCAGATGGTAAACTCTACGGTTTTATTTTAAATTTTGATCAGCTGTGCCCCACTTTGCACTTAAAGGCTGAACTTGTTTCGAATTTTAATACAGAGGCGCTTTTTTCTTCAGAGAATGAAAACCAGAAACAGATAAGGCATTACGCCGAGCTGGCTTTATCCAAAATAAAAAAAGTGTCTGGACTCCGTTCAAATAAGTTTTCTGTAGACCTTAGAGTAAACGGTATATTCATACACCATGATATGATGTACTTCAGAGTGCGGCTTGCAAACAATTCAAGAATCAATTATGATCTGGACCAGTTGCGCTTTTTTATCAGAGATCAAAATAAATCAAAACGAACCGCTGTGCAGGAATTGGAAATAGTGCCGGTTTTTTGCTCTTCTGAGCTCTCTACAATCAAAGATCATTCTGAAATAACTTTAGTTTTTGCAATACCCAAGTTCACTATTGCAGAGAGAAAACTCTTAAGCGTGGAGCTAACCGAGAAAAACGCAGGCAGACATCTTGAATTAAATATCAAAAACACTGATCTGATGAATTTGGAAATATTATAAAATTTATAATCACATACTAATTTTAAAATCTAATATCATGAACGAGAAAAATTTTGAGTACTTAAGCGATCAGCTTAAATACACCGGATTTGGAGAAGCTTTGCAAATAGAGTTAAAAGAGAAAATGAAACAACAAGAGCCCTCCTTCATATTATATCATGAAACCTATCATGAGGATCGTGTGGCCAGAGCTACTCTTACTTTTAACAAGGCAAAGGATAGCGATATGTATTTTTTTAATTCCTATAGGGTTGAACTTCAAAAAGAGAATATTACAGATGCCTTGGAACATACCTTTTATATGGGCAAGGGAAGTAATATCACCATGAAAGAATCCTACAACCTTTTAATGGGAAGAGCAGTCAATAAAGACCTTACAAATAAAGAAGGTGCGTCTTATAATGCCTGGGTCTTGATAGACTTCAAACAAGGGGATGAGAATGGTTTTAAATTAAAGCAATACCATCAAAATTATGGTTATGATCTTCTTGAAACCCTAGGTAAATATCCTATAAAGGAACTCGAGAATGAGACTTTTCAGAAGGATCTTATCCGCTCACTTCAAAGAGGGAACCTGCAAGAGGTTACTTTTTTAAAAGAAGACAAACACATTAAATTATTTATAGAGGCTAACCCGCAATTCAAGTCCATAGGTATTTATGATGATAACATGAAAAAAATGGACAATCGAAATTATAAGGATGTCAAACAAATCGAGGTTGTTTATGAACAGGTCGGTGAGACTAAAAAAAAAATTGAGCATCATGAGAACAATCAAAATGAATTACCCAAGCAAACCAGTAATAGAAGACAAAAACGCTCCAATTCTCTTTGATAAGGAGACAATTTTAAAATCGTTTTCTTTTTTTTTCTCAGCAGTAGAGAAAGATTACCGTATCAGTAGTACTCATTTAGGAATATTCTCAGCGCTTTTACGCTATAGCATCTTGCAAGGGTTTGCCAATCCAATTAGGGCTTTTAGCTATCAAATTATGCCACTGGCGAAGATATCTGCCTCTGGGACCTATCATAAACACATTCGCGAGCTTAGCCAATATGGGTATATAAAATACGAGCCTTCCTTTAAGAACAATAAACCCAGCCGTATTTATTTTATAACCCATTAAAAAAGAGCTCAGCTACTGGCTTGAAAATAATCCGTAGTAAAATGCAGCCTTCAACCTTAAGGTTTTACTACGGATTTAAGTCTTATTCTACTGTTTTAATGGCTTAATGTGCATATGGATATTGGGTGGATAGGAGTAATTTTGATTGATGTTTTCTAGGCGTTTTTATTTAGTAAAATAAGAGCGAATTCTTAAAGCGAATGTTTCAAAATACCACAATGCTAATTGTATGACTAACACTAATTTTTTCTTAGAGTTTGAATTGAACTTATCAGAAATACGAAAGCTTAATAATATGTATTTTAAAGGTTTATACCGTAAGAGAATTCTGTTTGTTTTGAGCGCTTTATTGCTAGGAGGTGTTTTTTTTGATTTTTTTAATTCAGACAACGATTTAACCCACTGGATTATTAGGACTTTTTTTGTTGTTGCGTGTTTTTTATTTTTTCAGTATTTGATTGTAAATGCAGCTTGCAGCTTGATATTTTATTTTGTCAACAAATTGCTAGAATTTGAAGGCTTTGTAAATAGGTATAAATTCAGATTTACCAGTTCTTTTATCTGTATTGATTCCCCTCTTGGAGCCTTTACTTATAAATGGTGTTATATAGAAAAGGCAATTTTAACAAAAGACTTTTTCTTTCTCTATTTTAAGGACAAAAATGGATATATCGTTTCAATTTCAAATAAATATAAAAACAGAAAAATAGATGAATTAGTTGTTTTTCTTCAAAACAATGTAACGCCTGTCATTAAAGTATAATTCGTTAAATTAGAATATGACCCCACTGCCATATTCTAATTTTTTTTCTTCACCATAATAAAATATAGCTTAATCTATAACTATTTCATCTTATAGATTTCTGAACCTGCCAGTAAAAAGCAGCCTAATCCATAATCTTCAAAGTCAGGAATTTTATCATACGATAAAGGCTGACCATCTTTCGGTTCTTTTCCTGTGGATTGCAAATAACCTAAAAAACCATTTGTATGCAGACTCTCCGTAGTCATTGCATTCCACGCCTTTTGAATTACAGGTAAATACGTTTCTTTTTTCAAAATTCCACTGTTTATTCCATAGGCCATTCCGTAAACAAATAAAGCCGTTCCTGAAGTTTCTTTCTCTCCGTAATTTGTAGGATCATGTAGACTCACATTCCAAAAACCATCGGCTCTTTGAATGGGAAGCAAAGCTGCTGCCATCGCTTTTAAATCTTTTATATATTGCGCCCTGTGTGGCGCATTCTCCGGAATTATAGTAAGCACTTTTGCCAGTGCAGCAATTACCCAGCCATTGCCCCGGCTCCAGTAGCAATCTTCTCCATTTGGTTCTTTGTACGGGGGATCAAAATCAGCATCACGCCACCAAAGGCCATCTTTAGGATTAAAAAGTCCGTGATCTCCATGTTTATTTCTCGAGTACATATACATCTGATACATTTTCTCGAAATAGCGATTGTCTTTTTCCAGAACGCCCAATTTTGCAAAAACAGGCATACCCATTTGTATGGCATCAATCCAGGACCAATCATCGAGCTGAGACGTACTTAAAAGCATATTGATATTCGCTTTTGTGTTTTTTAACTTTTTAGGGTCCGGTTCTAAATTGTATAAATCGATATAGGTTTGGGCCGCGCAATAATTGTCGGCATTCCGGGTCGTGTTGCCGCCATTAAAACCCCATTTATGAAATTCTGACCATCCATATGCATAATTATAATAAGCTTCTTTAGGAAAAATTTCGTGTAATGACATGAGTCCTTCATAATAAACACCACGAGTCCAGATATTGCTCGGACGCTCTTTATTTGTGATGATTGTTTTACCTGTCTCAGGCCATTTTTGCATAAAATAATCATTGGCAAGCACCATTTGTTTCAGGACCAATTTTTTGTCAAAAGTCTCTTGTGCATTTGTTATGTTAGTATACGAAAGGCATATAGCGAAAAATAAAAGTAATTTACTCATTTTAATACTCGTTATTTAATAATTAGTTTTGTTCTTTTAATGGCGTAATGGTAACAGGACCTAACAATCCCGAAGGAGTAGGATTCCATTTTGTGGCATCAAATTTTTTATAATCTTTATCAACCATATTTATTTCGTAGAAAATTTTCCATTCCTGACCTTTTCGTTCCATATCCCTGATCCTGTTAGCAGAAAGATTAGTCACCTGAACTTTTAAAGTGTTTTTTCCTGTTTTCAATTTTTTAAGATTCAATTGATAAGGAACAGACCAGGCAGTACCAATATATTGGTCATTTATCCAGACTTTTGCACTCTCACGAACATCTCCCAGATTCAGGTTCCAAAAGGCTGCTTTGTGATTTGGATTCTCAAAATCTAAAGTATAAGTAGCTGTTCCCGAAAAAGCTTCTGCCTCAGGACTCAATTTTGTCCAGGATTCTAAATAGGATACCGTAGTGCTTGCCGGTAATTGTGGTCCGCCTTTGTCAAAAGTTATTTTCCAGTTTCCTTTTAAAGTAATTGCATTGCCGGTTGACTCGTAATAAATCCATTTTTTTTGAGATATTGTATTTTCTGTTTTTAGAAAATAAGATTGCCCCGGTTCAATTTTGAGTTTAACCTCTGTAGTATTAGCTTTTTTATTGACAATAGCATTCCCGTATGCCCTGGTCAACGGATCGAAAATAACAACTTCTTTATTGCCAATCTGAAGTGGAATAAAAGTATCGATTGTTTTTGGAGTATGGTTCACTAGGTAATAAATCTTCTCACCATCGATCGTTCTTCTGATATATTTTAGCCCCGTATCAACAAGTGCTTCGGGATATATCTGAGCATTTTCTAAGGTTTTAAAGAGATCTGAAGTTGGTTTTAACTGTTCTTTATTTGCTGACAAGAGATTCTGTAGCTGTTCTTCTTGTTTTTTATAATCATTAAATCCCGGAACCGATTCCGGCAAACCCTTAAAAACAATCGAAGCACCTGCTTTTTTGAGTTCGATTAGCTTTTGCAAAGTTCCAAGTGGCATCTTTTTGCAGGAAGGAACAATGAGCGATTTAAAACTTCCTCCGGGTAAAATGATTTTTCCGTCTATGACTTTGGCCTCCGATATAAAATTGTCAGATATAAAATCAACACCATATCCTTTTTTGATTAAACTTTTAGTAGTATCGTAAAAGGAAGTCTCGTACAACCACTCAGATAAAGAATGTATTTTGAACTGAAAGAATAAATCTCCTTTATGATATTTATCCCAGGTATCAAAAATGGGCCAGTAAAGCAAGATTTCATTATCAGATTTTCCTTGTTGCAATAACGACTGACAGTTGGCTATGTATGAAAAAAGAGCAGGGGCATCTTCCCAAATACTATTATTTGCATTAAAATTTACAGAAGCATAAAATTGCCATCCCGGCCATGCCGCGCGCGTTGGCGAGTAAGTAGAACCATGCAGAAAAACATGATTTACACCATTGAGCATCAAATCTTCGACTTCTGGTTTACATTGCGATAAAGCGGTTTTAAAATGTTCCCTAAGCCAGGTAAAAGTCTCCGATGAAACCAGATTTTTTCCCGCGATATGAGCGGCAGAGGATGAGAATTTGAGCATTACAGGATCAGCATCGCCTTCTCGAATATCTTGTTTCTCTCGTCTGAAACCCGGAATATCAAATGGCATTGAACCAAAAGTTTCACACTCCGGAATATCTGCAGAGGCATATAAATCAATTAGATTTCCAGGAGAGCCATGCGCCTGAAGTTTAGTCTTAAAGTTTTTAGAATGAGCCCAGGCAGTCCATGACTCATCAAATTTATTCAATAATAAATCCCCAATAGTTTGCCTGTAATCACTTCTTATGCGGTTGCCAATCTCATTGTCTGTTTCATTGAGTAAAACAGGCAATTGCTTTTTTAAATCATAGCCCCTTAATGTTTTAAATTCTTCAAAAAAATTAGGCGTAAAATCAGTTCCGTATACTTCAAAACTATCATTAAAAATAGCACGAATTTTTCCTTCACGTCCTTTAAAAACGGTATTGAACGGAACCACATAAGCATTGAAAGCTTCCTTTGAATAATGATCTAAAGTATATCCTTTTCCTCCCGGAGCAGCTCTTTTTACCTGTTGTCCGGTTTTACCGCTAAATACGGCGTATATTGTGTAATCTGTTTTAGTAGCTTTCCAGTTCAGTTTATCGGGTTCTGACAGATTGGGTAAGGCAACAGGAGTACCTTCAAGTCCTTTATCTTTCGAATTAGTTTTGTTCTTTTTTAGCTGATCTGTTAGGTCAATATATTTGCCATCGCTTCCGTACGCTACAACATACAAAAGCTGCGCCGGTATTTTTTCTTTACTGCTGTCAATTGTAATGTTTTTATTGAAAGTTTCATTTTTCTTAAGTACATATTTTTGTACAATTAATTTGGTTGCTGCATAAGGCAAAGTCACCTGAGAACCTCCGTATGGCCATCCTGTTCCTAAAACCATATCGACCTGCATGTGAAGACTGTCCGCAACATGAATTGTATAATCCAGCATTTCCATCCATTTTGGAGACAGATAATCTATAAAATTATTCTCTTCGCCTTTTACGCCATATATGGGCGTTATTTCCACACCGCCAATTCCCGCCTTATCAAAATCGATCAGGCTTTTCTTCAGGTTAGGTTTGTCAACCGCGCTTCCCATCCACCACCAACGAGTCCAGGGCTTATTGATGCTTTCCAATTCCGGCCATGGAGAAACGGTTTGCTGCGCAAAAGAACTAAACACACAGCAAAACAATAATGTAATAAAGAGGTTTAATCTGGTTGGTTTCATTATTTATTCAAAGGTTTAGTTAATATAATTGTACAGATAAAAAAAACGGAAACATTGTTAGTTTTTATTTGTTGCAACAAAGTAAAAGTAGCTGTAGTGTATCAAAATGCTATCCTGTAGCGTCCTGTTTTTATTAATTATATTCAAAAATTAATTATTTATAAAATACGGGTATTCCTTTGTGAATTCTTATTTATTGTTTTAAATAAATAAGAAATACTGAAAAATATTTTAATAAAATTTTGGATATGATATTTTTATATTTCGCAATTAATTAAAGATTGTAAATCAGGCAGTTGAACTGTTTTCGTGTTAAAATAAACATAAAAATAAATATAATCTGCTGAAATATAACAGGATACTACAGGATACTGCGGGAACTACTTCTGGATAAATTTGGAATAACTATTAAACTAACCAAATTTTAACTTTTATGAAAAACAAGCTGAATCTTTTGCTGATTATGGCCTTCTTTGCATTACTACATGCATCGGGTTATGCGCAAGAAAAAACAGTTACAGGAACAGTAACTGATCCGTCTAAACTCTCAATACCGGGAGTCAATATCATTGTTAAAGGAACAAATCGAGGAACGAGTACTGATTTTGACGGAAAATTTAGTATCAAGGCTTCTGAGGGAGAAACTTTAATTTTTTCTTTCATAGGATTTATTAAAAAAGAAGTAAAAATAGGTGCCACAAACACTTATAGTATTTCTTTAGATGCAGAGAGTTCAAACCTGAATGAAGTCGTTGTAATTGGGTACGGAACTCAAAAGAAAAAACTAACGACAGGAGCTATTTCAGGAATTAAAACAGAAAATTTTACAGAAAGACCAATCTCAAGAATTGACCAGGGATTAATTGGGCAGGTTGCCGGTGTTCGTGTAAAACAAACTTCAGGTTTGCCGGGCCAGCCCTTTAGTATCGAAATAAGGGGAGCAGGATCTATTACTGCCGGAAATGAGCCTTTATACGTAGTAGATGGATTCCCTATTTATACAGAAGGTTCAAACAGTAATGGCGGATTCTCCAGCGGTAGTCCACTTGATAATATGAACCCAAATGATGTAGAATCTATAGAAGTCTTAAAAGATGCGGCGGCAGCGTCTATCTACGGATCCAGAGCATCAAACGGAGTAGTTTTAATTACAACAAAAAAAGGAAAAAAGGGAAAACCAAAATTTACTTTTAATACTTATGGTGGTGTAAACAAGGAAGCCAACAGAGTCGATATGTTATCTTCTCAAGGGTGGATCGACAGGGCTAAAACCATGATTGATTCACAATGGGTAGGTTCAGGGATAGCAGGCGCTTCGGCAAGCCAGAATACTCAAGAGCGAATTGCGGCTTATAATGCAAAAAATCCAACAGCGCCACTTAACACGGCCAATAGCAGGTATTATACGTATTTGTACGATGACAGATGGGATATTCCGGGACATCCGGGCTTGGATTATATCGACTGGCAGGATAAAGTTTTCCGTACAGGAGAATTCAATAATTATCAATTATCAGCTTCAGGAGCTACAGATGTTGTCAATTACTATGTTTCTGCCAATTATCAGAAAAATACAGGATACATTATTGGGACTGATTATACCCTGTTTTCTGCCAGAGCAAATGTTGATGTAAAATTATCAGAAAGCTTTAAAATGGGAATCAATATTGCGCCATCTTATTCTATAAAGAATGATCCGGGAGTAGAAGGAAAAGACAATACACTCTTTAAAGCACTTACCGCTACACCAGTTTTTGAAAGCGCCTCTAACGCGGCAGGAGAAAAATATACCACCAGATATATGTGGGGAAGCAGTACAACCAATATGCTCAATGCACTGGCAAAAACGGGAAAAAACTCGATGTACAGAACTTTGATTTCTACTTATGCCACTTATGGGTTTGCTAAAGGATTTACCTGGAAGAGTACACTAAACTTTGATAACTCAGATAATACAACCGAAAGTTATACCCCAAATGATGTTCAGGCGAGTATCAGAGGAGGGTATAATACCTATAGAAGACAAAATTTAGTAAATGAAAACACTTTAAATTACGATAAATCAATAGGAAACCATAATATTAATTTGCTTTTAGGACAATCCTTTAGTTCCTATGAAATTATGAGGTCAACGTTGTCTTCCGGAGCACTTTATAACAGCTCGACTGTTGAAACGTTGCCAACAGGATCATTAGGATCTACAAATGCTGAAAAAAGTACACTACTTTCTTATTTTGCAAGATTGCAATACAACTACAAAGAAAAATACATAGTATCTGCAAGTGTTAGACGTGATGGTTCTTCAAAATTTGGATCAGACAGACAATGGGGAGTTTTTCCTTCTCTTTCCCTGGGATGGAGAATAAAGCAAGAAGAGTTTATGCAAAATGTAGACTGGCTTAGCGATTTAAAACTTAGGGCCAGTACAGGTATTAACGGAAGTAACAATATTGGTAGTTATGCTTCTTTTGCAACCCTGGCAACTTACAATTATTCGATTGGTGGTGCAGCAGCAATAGGGCAGGGAGCAGGATCAATACCAAATCCTTCCTTGCACTGGGAAGAATCACGAAGTGTTGATTTAGGATTGGATTTTGGCCTGATTAAAAACAGACTCTCAGGAACATTTGAGGTATACAGAAAAACGAACAGCGAATTACTTTTAAGAGTGCCTATTGTGGGGGCTACCGGATTTACAAGTTATCTGACCAATGTAGGTGAGGTACAAAACCAAGGGTGGGAATTTGAATTGAGCTCTTTAAATGTAAAGACTCCAAGTTTTGAATGGAGAACATCAGCCAATATCAGCCACAACGAAAATAAAGTTTTGGCCTTGGGTCCGGATCAATCTAAAATTGAAATTAGTAATGCTTACGACGGAGGAGTTCCTTTTATAAAATTAGAAGTTGGAAAACCAATGTACACCATCTTCGGACTCAAACAAAACGGTGTAGTTACCCAGGCTGATATTGATACAGGAGGAACCACAATTGGAGGTAATAAATTGGTTTTAGGAGATCCAAGATACATTGACCAGAATGGCGATAAAAAAATCAATTCAGATGACCGTGTAGATTTAGGAAATCCAACGCCTAAATATACCTGGGGAATCACCAATACTTTCAAGTATAAAGATATTGATCTGAATATTTTGGTTCAGGGACAAAACGGAGGAACAGTTTACGGATTAACAGGACGTGCTATTGACAGAACCGGAATGGGATCTGTAGAGAATTCGCTAAATGTAGATCCTTCAGTAAGAGGAAACTGGAGAACTTCTTTTGGCTATCAGGCCAATTCAGATTGGTTGTATAAATCAGATTACGTGAGTATAAGAAACATTACAATTGGATATAACCTAAAGCAAGCAATTAAAGGATTGAGCAGGATTGATAATATGAGATTGTATGTAACAGGAGAAAACTGGTTCTACTGGAACAAGTATAAAGTTGGTTTTAATCCGGAAGCCGTCAATACATCGGCAAGTTCAAACAGTGATTTTTCTGTGCCGGTAGATTATGGAGGAGCGCCTTTGGCAAAATCTTTAGTAATAGGACTTAACATTAATTTTAATTAAAATAAAATGAAAAAATATATTTATTTAGCTGCAAGTGCTTTGGTATTCTTTGCCTTTACATCCTGCAATGATGAATTAAATCAATTACCGTTATCTCAGGGAACAATTGAGAATTTTTATGCTACTCCCGGTGATTTTGTTCAGGCCAGAAATGCCACTTATTCAGTAGCTTTTCACGGAATGGGAACTTACGGTTATGCCAACAGAGTTTTGAATTTAAGCGAAGTAAGATCTGATAATTTGCTGGCAACCACACTAGCTTCAAGAGATTGGGAAGGTATTAATAGTTTTTACACTTCTATAAGTTCTAATGCTTATGTAAAAGAAGCCTACATAAGTAATTATAATGCGATCAACAAAGCCAATCAGTTATTGGAGAAAATAACCGAAAAAGGAGATCAGATTTTTACAAATCCAGCTGATAAAGCTGCCATGACTGCCGAAGCTCGTTTTTTAAGAGCGTTTTGTTATTTTGATCTCATTAGATGGTTTGGGAAAGTTCCTTTGATGGAAAGAACAATGACAGCAACAGAAGCAGCTAAGATAAAAAGAACCCCGGTTGCAGATGTTTATAAACTAATCATCTCAGATCTTGAACTGGCCATTCCTGATTTACTTCCGGCGTATGATGCAGCCAATTTTGGAAGAGTTACAAAATATGGAGCAAAATCATTATTGGGTCTTGTATACATGACACGTTCCAGCCCAACCAACGGAATTGACGGTGCTACACTTGGTTTAAACGAATGGGATAAAGCCTACCAACAATTAAGCGATATTAAAAACAGCGGATTATATAAGGTTGGCGAAGATTACGAGGCTATTTTTAAAGTAGAAGGAAATGCTAATCTGGAAAACGTATTAACGATTCCGTATACACAAAGTCTTCCCCTTGCAGTTGGAGGGAATTTTATGGTAGAGTTGGGTTACGAGCCTTATTTTGCATCAGTAAATTTATCAGCACAAGGAGCTTTAGAGTCCAAGCAAATTTCGGCTGGTTTTTTAAATTTGTTCGCAGCCACTGATAAAAGAAAAATATTTGGTATCGCAACGAGTTATACAGTCGAAACAGGTACATATAAAGGGAGTTATACACTTCCTGTTTTCAAAAAGTACATTGATCCTGCAAGATACGGAAACGGGCGTGAAGACTGGGGTGTAGATTTCATGGTAACGCGTTATACAGATGTTTTAATGTTAATGGCCGAATGTACACTTCACGGCGGAGGCGGATCCCAGGCTGATGTTGATGCAATTGTAAATCAGGTAAGAACAAGAGCGGGTGTTCCGGCAGATGCTGCAAACATTACTCTGGATCAACTCTTTACAGAAAGAAGAAAAGAATTCTTCTCAGAAGGAACCAGATGGTTTGATCTGATCAGATCCGGTAAAGCAGTGGCAATTATGAACGCCTGGAAAGCGGCAGAAGATACTGAAGGGAAAATCAGAACAATTGAAAATAATTCATTGTTATATCCAATTCCGTTGTCTGAAATCTTAGCAGTTCCAGGACTTTACGATCAGAATCCAGGTTACGATTAATTGATATTACTCAAGTTTTTTTTTGAAAGAAGCTGTCTTTTAAAGGCAGCTTCTTTTCATTAACAAGATTAGATCAAACAGGGAAGCACAGGATGCTTTTTATGTTTAATTATTTAAATTTAAAGTTTTAGTATTTAAAAATATAGCAATGATTTATTTAAAAAGATTTCTTTTATTTTTATTTGTTCTAAGTGCAATTTCATCACTATCAGCACAAGTAAAACTTCCGGCTTTGGTAGGGGATAATATGGTTTTACAGCAAAAAGCCAAAGTAAATTTATGGGGATGGGCATCTACAAACGAGAAAATATCGATTCGTTTAGGATGGAATAATCTTCCGATAGAAACGATTGCTGATGCTGATGGAAATTGGAAAATTGCAGTAGACACTCCTGCAGGCAGCGAAAAACCATATGATATCACAATCAATGCAGCTAACACCATTGTGCTAAAAAATGTTTTAATTGGCGAAGTATGGCTTTGTTCGGGTCAGTCCAATATGTTTTTTCCTGTTGGAAGAGAAGATAAAACCTGGAAAACCGGAGTTAAAAACTATCAGGAAGAAATTAAAAACGCAACATATCCGTCTATAAGATTATTTACCGTTGCACTGAATGCCTCGCCAACACCACTTGATGACCTTAAAGGAAGCTGGAAAGAATGTTCGCCAGAAAGTATCACAACATTCTCTGCCGTAGCCTATTTCTTTGGCAGAGATCTATATCAAAAATTAAAAGTACCAATAGGCTTAATTTCAACTTCATGGGGAGGTACAAAAGCCGAAGCATGGACGGCTCAAAGTGTTTTAGAAAAAGAAGTTGCCTTTTTGCCCATTCTTCAGGAAGATGCAAAAAACGAAAAAGTATATCAGGAAAAGCTCGAAACATATTATTTGAATTTAATAAATGAACGAATTGCAAGTGCTGAAAATGCGCCAAAGGATCAATTCAAAAAACCTAAAAAAGAACCCAACAAAACCTCTTATGTTTTGTACAATGCCATGCTTCACCCCATAGTAAATTATACTATAAAAGGAGCGATCTGGTATCAGGGCGAAAGCAATTCTGGAAAAGCGTATTTATACAGAACTTTATTTCCTGCCATGGTAAAAAGCTGGAGAGCAGAATGGAATCAAGGAGATTTTCCGTTTTATTATGTTCAGATTACGCCTCATAAAGGACAGAATGCAGAAATACGGGAAGCGCAATTAATATCCTTAAAAATAATCCCAAATAGCGCAATGGTTGTTACAACAGATGTTGGAGACGCAAACAATATTCACCCAATAGACAAACAGACCGTGGGATACAGACTCTCTTTAATTGCGCGTGCTAAAACCTATGGAGAAAATAATCTGGTGTATTCAGGACCGATTTTTAATCGTATGAAAATTAAAAAACAAAAGGCACAATTGTTTTTTGATTACGCCGAGTCTGGTCTGAAGAAAAAGGAAGAAACTCTAAAAGAATTTGAAGTAGCAGGAAACGACCAGGTTTTTTATCCGGCTGACGCGAAAATAGAAGGAAAAACGATAGTAGTTTCTTCCTCAAAAGTAAAAGAACCTGTTGCGGTTCGTTTCGCCTGGAAAGCAATTCCCGAGCCTAATTTATTTAATAACGAAAACTTGCCTGCTTCGCCTTTTAGAACAGATAATTGGGAAATAAAAACAGAGAAAAAGTAAGTTGCGATTATTTTAATGGGCATTTATATTTTCTCGGTGTTTAAAAATCGTAATAAGTTCACTAAATTATAATTGAATAAAACCAAAATGAATAGAAGACAATTTATCATCGGAAATTCCCTGGCTGTAGTTGGTTTGTGCCTTCCATTTTCAGTAGAAGCCGGAAATTTTATGAATAATCCAAAGCTGTCTGATTTCCAGAAACGACTTCGACCAGTCGGACGCGCTTTAGAATTTGAAGATTATTACGTTTGGTGCAACAGCCCCATAGAAGGGCCTGATGGTAAGATTCATGTGTTTTTTTCAAGATGGCCAAAGGCAAAAGGTATGAGCGGTTGGATCAACAGTTCAGAGATTGCTCATGCTGTTGCCAATACTCCTGAAGGACCTTACGAATATGTAGGTACAGTTTTAGTACCCAGAGGTGAGGGTTTTTGGGACGCAACGACTTGCCATAATCCCAGTATTCATTTCGTAGAGGGAAAATATGCCCTTTTTTTTATGGGAAATTCTAACGGAAAAATGAATACGAAACGTATCGGCTTAGCGACCGCCGATTCTCTTTACGGACCTTGGAAAAGACCAGATCAACCTTTGTTATTGCCTGGGAAAGAAGGTTGCTGGGATGATCTTTTAACAACAAATCCGTCTTTTTTGAAACATCCAAACGGTGAATACTGGCTGTATTATAAATCATTGGACACAGAAAATTACGAACATCCAAAATTTCCTGTAAAAGGCAATAGAAAATATGGATTGGCAATATCGAAATCACTTCATGGACCTTATGAAAAATACGAATACAATCCGGTAATTGATTTTTCGAAACTTGGAGATAATAAACAATGTGAGGATGCTTTTGTATGGTACGAAAATAAGAAATTCAAAATGCTAGCAAGAGATATGGGCGTTTTTGGTATCGATTACGGTTTGTATATGGATTCTGATGACGGAAAAAATTGGAGCGATCCTCAAATTGCCTATCAGCCCATAAATAAATACATCGATCAACCCGAAGCACCAAAACATTTAAATAGATATGGTAGATTAGAGCGTCCGCAATTATTGTTTCAAAACGGAAAAGCAACTTATATGTTTAGCGCTTCACAAGGTGGGAAATATGAAACTGCTTCAGGGTTTATTTTTAAAATAATATAAAAAATGTAAATTATTCAGAAGTAGTGATTCCGTAAAAAGAGTTTTTTTTCTTCATCAGGATGATAAGATTACGCAAACCTTTGGCGAAGCTTTAAACTTTAACAAAGGTAAATAACCAACAATATGATAAAAAAAGATAACATACACTAAAACAAATCACAATGAAAAATATTTTTAAAATTTTACTCTGCTTCATTGCTTTCACGCAAGTATCATTCTCACAGAATTATGCAAATGATAAATTTCCTGATGGAACCGCAATTACAAATTGGTTTAAGGATTACTCTAAAATTCAATTAAAAGATTTAGGTAAAAAATACACCATTACAGATTTTGGAGTAGGGAAGGACAGTACTAAAATTCAAACCATTGCCATTCAGAAAGTAATTGATAAAGCTGCTGCAAACGGCGGAGGAGTTATTGTGATTCCCAAAGGCGTTTACCTTAGCGGTGCTTTGTTTTTTAAACCAAAAACTACTTTGCATGTATCTGAAGGCGCCGTATTAAAAGGTTCTGATAATATTGCTGATTTTCCAATTATGCCATCCAGAATGGAAGGTCAGAATCTGGATTATTTTCCGGCTTTGGTCAACGCTTACGGAGTTGATAATTTTTCGATTTCAGGAAAAGGAACCATTAACGGAAACGGGAAAAAATATTGGGAAGCCTTTTGGGAACGTCGTAAAGAAAATCCAAAATGTACCAATCTCGAAGTATCAAGACCAAGATTAATTTTTGTCTGGAATTCGAATAATGTACAGCTTCAGGATGTAAAGCTGATTAATTCAGGTTTCTGGACCAATCATTTTTATAAATGTAACAATGTAAAACTGCTCGATCTTTATATCTTTTCGCCACATATTGGTGTAAAAGCACCAAGTACAGACGCAATAGATATTGATATTTGTACCAATTTTTTAGTAAAAGGATGTTTTATGTCTGTAAATGATGATGCAATTGCATTAAAAGGAGGAAAAGGACCTTATGCAGATCAGGATAAAAATAATGGACCCAATTCTAATATTATTATAGAAGATTGTACTTTCGGATTTTGTCATTCAGCCTTAACAAACGGAAGCGAGTCGATTCATAACAGGAATGTGATTATGCGTAATTGCAAAATTGATGGCGCTTCAAGATTGTTATGGCTAAAAATGAGACCGGATACGCCACAGCGATATGAGTATATCAGAGTAGAAGATATAAAAGGAGAAGCAAAAACATGTCTTGCTGTTTTTGCCTGGAAACAATTTTTTGATTTAAAAGGCCGTCCGGATGTTCCATTATCTTACGCAGATCATATTACCTTAAAAAATATCGACCTTAAATGTGATACTTTTTATGGTGTAGAGAATGATCCAAATGTTCGTTTATCAAACTTTACATTTGAAAATTTAAAAATTGAATCTGTTAAAACAGATATTGATAAAAGCATAATAAACGGTGTCAATTTTAAAAATGTTTACGTAAATCAGCAGTTAGTAGAGTGATTTTTACCCATATTCTCAATTTAATTCTGCCTTTTTAGCGTTCAAAAGTTAAAAGTTCAGACCTTTTTTTATGATTTAGAGAAAAAAATAAACTTTTTTTCAGTCGCCCTTTAGAGCTTGCTAAAGCATATTGTTTTGTAATTTTGTTAATAAGTAATTGATTAGTAAGGCATTGGTTCTTCTGGGCGAAAGAGAAAAAAGTGGAGTAAATTTAATGTTAAATTAAAGTCTGAAAAACACTGATAATTTTAACGTGAAATATGTTGTATCTATCATACAAACTTTTATTTTTGCTCCTTAATTTAATACTTATAAGCATGAAAGATCTATTAGAAAAAATCCACGCCGAAATTGAAACATTTAAAGCAGAAGCTGAATCTTTGACAGAAAAAGGTGTTAAAGCTGCTGGAGCAAGAGCTCGTAAATCTACTTTAGAAATTGAAAAACTTTTAAAAGAGTTTAGAAAAGTTTCTATCGAAGAATCAAAAAAATAATATTTTTTATTCAAAATAAAACCTCGTTTAATTTATTTTAAACGAGGTTTTTTTGTTGTGTGCCCAGCATGGGCGATAACTCTAGGGTGTAAGTCCCGAACACGCCTTTACAGTGGGAAGTGTTAGCTGAATGCAAGGGTGT
>NZ_JBNNFM010000045.1:0-33880 GCF_050267765.1 Flavobacterium sp. NPDC079362
ATCCGACAGCTACCAAGGAGTGCAGACCTTTATTGGGATAACTGAAAATAACCTCACGGAAGTACTTTAGGTTAGGTATCTATCTTAAAATGTATCGTAAATTAAGAGCTGCCTTGGTACGGATCCGTATGCCGGGTGGTGTGGGAGGTCGCCTAGGGAATTAATTCCTAGGCTCCTATCCGATTAAAATTTCTGATCTGCAAAAAGTTCTTTATGAAAAGCTAAGATTAATTTATCCTAAATGTTCCAGCATATCTTTTGTCATCGATTCAAGATCAAAAGTATGTTTCCAGTCCCAATCTTGTCTTGCTTCAGTATCGTCGATACTTGCCGGCCAGCTGTCAGCAATTTTCTGACGGAAATCAGGCCCGTAAGTAATGGTGAATTCAGGAATATGTTTTTTGATTTCATTAGCAATTTCAGTCGGTGTGAAGCTCATTGCTGCTAAATTGTATGAAGAATGTATTTTGATTTTTTCAATCGGAGCTTGCATGATACTAATAGTTGCATCAATTGCATCATCCATATACATCATTGGCATTTTAGTTTCAGACGATAAAAAGCACTCGTATTTTTTATCAGCAATAGCTTTATAGAAAATATCAACCGCATAATCAGTAGTTCCGCCACCAGGAGGCGTAGACCAGCTAATTAAACCAGGATAACGAATACTTCGAACATCAACACCATAAATATTATGATAGTATTCGCACCATCTTTCTCCCGCTTGTTTACTAATTCCGTAAACTGTAGATGGCTCCATAATCGTATATTGAGGTGTATTTTCTTTAGGAGTTGTAGGTCCAAAAACAGCAATACTCGAAGGCCAGAATATCTTCTTTACCTTTTTTGCTTTCGCTAAATTCAAAACGTGGAATAATGAATTCATATTCAAATCCCAGGCAAATGCAGGGTTTTTCTCGGCTGTAGCCGATAAAAGTGCCGCCATCAAATAAATGTCAGTAATTTTATGTACTTCGACAAGATGCTCAATTTGGTTAAAATCTAAAGCATTGACCACCTCAAACGGACCTGAATTAACAACGTCAGTATTTAATTTTCGGATGTCAGAAGCAATTACATTGTCTGTTCCGTATAGTTTGCGCAGTTTTTGAGTCAGTTCTGTCCCAATCTGACCGCAAGCGCCAATGATCAATATTTTTGGATTCATTTGTGATGTTTTTTTAGAGATGCAAATATAACGTTTTCGCAAATATTTTTACTTTTCGTAACAACAAATTATAAATTTAACAACGATAAAGATTCTTTTTTGGATTATTCTCTGTTGAGCTGTTGGGTTATTTTACCGCAAAGCACGTAAAGTTTTTTTAATATGCTGGTTTAGTAAAAACGCAAAGTTCGCAAAGCTTTATGTAAAACTTTGCGAACTTTGCGAACTTTGCGGTTAAATTTTTCACCCAAAAAAACGACCATGATTTATAAAATCTTTAGCAAAAAACAGAATTCGTAATTGTAAATTTACTTTGTAACTTTGTAGCTTAATGTTTTACAAATGAAATATAAAATATCTCTTTTTCTGCTTTTTGTTTTTGTATTGAATTCATGTCAAAATGAAGATGAAAAACGCCGTGCTGAAAATGAAAAAGAAGCCAAAAAAAAGGAAGTTATTTTTAATACTATCAATAAAGGCTGGGAGTTTATTGATGAGCCTATTAATGAAATTTCAGAACAAAAGGTAAGTTCATGGAATGAATGGCGCGAATTCCTGAAAGAAATCGCAGATAAACCAAGAAAAACAATAGGAGCGTTCCAAAAAAAATCGGCAGTTATTTCGAAAAAAGCACTCGCTTTAAACGATAATATTCCTGCAGAGTTTAACGTTCCAGCAATAAAAAGCCGAATTTCTGTTTTGATAACTAAAGTTAAAATGATGGATTTGTTTATTCATTTAAATCAAATTCCAGCTGAAAAAGTAACCTTTTTAGTTGGAGAAATCAATAAAGAATTAGTCTCTCTGGAAAGACAAATGGATAATATCATTGTGAAAAGTAAAATTCCGAAAGAACAAGGAGAAGAAGATTTCTTGAAAATGTTAGATACAACACGTGCGATTCCGAATGCAACCGCAGTTCCGATTCAGGCACAAAACACAGATAATAAATTACCGAAAGTTGAGTAAAAACGCCTTATATACCATGTATGATAATCTGCCAAAAAATCAGCAGATTGCCACACAATTACTAGAGCAAAGTCAAATAAAAATGCATCTTAACGGATTGTTAGGATCTGCAGTTTCATTTGTGATTCGTGCTGTTTTCAAAAAAACAGAGTTGCCTTTTTTGGTTGTTTTAGACAATAAAGAAGAAGCAGCGTATTACCTGAATGATCTTGAACAAATGATTGGCGAGCAAGATGTCTTGTTTTATCCTGCTTCATTTCGACGTCCTTATCAGGTTGATGAAACAGATAATGCTAATGTTTTACTCCGTGCTGAGGTTTTAAACCGAATTAACTCCAGAAAAAAACCAGCGATAATTGTTACTTATCCCGAAGCCCTTTTCGAGAAAGTAGTAACAAGGCAGCAACTTGATAAAAATACTTTGAAAGTCGCTTTGAACGATAAAATTTCAATTGATTTTATCAATGAGGTTTTATTCGAATACGAATTCAAAAGAGTTGATTTTATCACAGAACCGGGCGAATTTTCGGTTCGTGGAGGTATTGTCGATGTGTTTTCATTTTCGAACGATCATCCTTATAGAATTGAGTTTTTTGGTAACGAAGTAGACAGTATCAGAAGTTTTGATGTCGAGACGCAATTATCTGTAGAAACACATAAAAAAATTACCATTATCCCGAATGTCGAGAACAAGATATTTCAGGAAAACCGCGAAAGTTTCTTAGATTATATTGCTGAGAAAACGGTAGTTTTTATTCAGAATACAGATGGGCTTTTTAGTCAGTTAGACAAGCAATTTGCAAGAGCCGAAGAAGATTTTGAGAAATTATCCAAAGAAATAAAACACGCAGAACCGGAACAATTATTTTTAAATCAGGCTTCGTTTATCAAGCGCGCCTTAGATTTTTCGGTAGTGGAATTGGCTTCAAAACCAATTTTTAAAACCACAAAAACATTCGAATTTCACATTCAGCCACAACCATCCTTCAATAAACAATTTGATTTATTACTGAATAATTTGAGCGAGAATCATTTTAATGGATATAAAAACTATTTGTTCTGTTCGAATGAAACGCAGGCAAAACGTTTTCATGATATTTTCGAAAGCTTAGACGAAGCCAATTCAGAGAATATCAGAAAGCAATATCATACGATTGTATTGCCTTTGTACCAGGGTTTTATTGACGAAGAAAATCAAATTACCGCTTATACGGATCACCAGATTTTTGAGCGTTATCATAAATTCAATATCAAGAACGGGTATTCTAAAAAGCAGAATATTACGCTTAAAGAATTAACGTCACTTTCTGTTGGTGATTATGTAACCCACATCGATCACGGAATTGGGAAGTTTGGCGGATTGCAGAAAATTCAGGTCGAAGGAAAAACGCAGGAAGCCATAAAATTGGTTTATGCTGATAATGATATTGTGTATGTAAGTATTCACTCGCTGCATAAAATCTCCAAGTACAACGGAAAAGACGGAACGCCGCCTAAAATATATAAGTTAGGGTCGAACGCCTGGAAAATTTTAAAGCAAAAAACCAAAGCGCGTTTCAAACATATTGCATTCAACCTGATTCAGTTGTATGCAAAACGTCGATTAGAAAAAGGTTTTCAGTTTGCACCGGACAGTTATTTGCAAAACGAATTAGAAAGTTCGTTTATCTATGAGGATACTCCGGATCAAACCAAATCGACGCAAGAAGTAAAAGCCGACATGGAAAGTGATCGCCCAATGGATCGTTTGGTTTGTGGTGATGTAGGTTTCGGAAAAACTGAGGTTGCCATTCGTGCTGCTTTTAAAGCCGTTGACAATAGCAAACAAGTTGCAATTCTGGTTCCAACTACTATTTTGGCCTATCAGCATTATAGAACTTTTACAGAACGATTAAAAGATATGCCGGTTTCAATTGGCTATTTAAACAGATTTAGAACTGCGAAACAAAAAGCACAAACCTTAAAAGATTTAGCCGAAGGAAAACTTGATATTGTAATTGGAACACATCAATTAGTCAATAAAAATGTAGTTTTCAAAGACCTTGGTTTATTAATTGTCGATGAGGAACAAAAGTTTGGTGTAAACGTAAAAGATAAGCTAAAAACTATTGCAGCAAATGTCGATACGTTGACATTAACGGCAACACCAATCCCGAGAACGCTTCAGTTTTCGTTAATGGCGGCGAGAGATTTATCAGTTATTACAACACCTCCGCCAAATCGTTATCCTATAGAAACAAATGTTGTTGGGTTTAATGAAGAAATTATTCGTGATGCAATTTCGTATGAAATTCAGCGTAACGGACAAGTTTTCTTTATCAATAACCGAATCGAAAATATAAAAGAAGTTGCCGGAATGATTCAGCGTTTGGTACCAAATGCAAGAGTCGGAATTGGTCACGGACAAATGGAAGGCGCCAAACTCGAGGAATTGATGTTGGGCTTTATGAACGGAGATTTTGATGTTTTGGTAGCGACGACAATTATCGAAAGCGGATTGGATGTACCAAATGCCAACACGATTTTTATCAATAATGCCAACAATTTCGGATTATCAGATCTGCATCAAATGCGTGGTCGTGTAGGTCGTAGCAATAAAAAAGCATTCTGTTATTTCATCTGTCCGCCTTATTCATCAATGACTGAAGACGCCAGAAAACGTATTCAGGCATTAGAGCAATTCAGTGAGTTAGGAAGCGGTTTCAACATTGCCATGAAAGATCTTGAAATTCGTGGTGCAGGAGATTTATTAGGAGGCGAACAAAGCGGTTTCATCAACGAAATTGGTTTTGATACCTACCAAAAAATCATGAACGAAGCCATTGAAGAATTAAAAGAAAACGAATTCAAAGATTTATATCCGGCAGAGAATGATATTGAGACGAAAGAATACGTAAAAGATTTACAAATCGATACTGATTTTGAGCTCTTATTTTCTGATGAATATATCAATAATGTTACCGAGCGTTTGAGTTTGTATAACGAGTTGGGTGGCGTAAAAAATGAAGAAGAACTGGTTATCTTTCAAAATAAATTAATTGACCGTTTCGGTCCAATGCCTCCGCGTGCCAATGCGTTGATGAATAGTATTCGCATCAAATGGATTGCGACGAACATAGGAATTGAGAAATTGGTGATGAAAAAAGGTAAAATGATTGGTTACTTTGTTTCGGATCAACAATCTGATTATTATCAATCGTCTAAGTTTAGAAAAGTGTTGCTATTTGTACAAAAATATACCTCGCTTTGCACAATGAAAGAAAAACAAACGCCAAATGGTTTACGACTTCTTTTGACTTTTGATAATGTAAAATCGACCAAACGAGCTTTGGAATTGATGGAAATGTTGGGAGAATAAAAAAGTTTGCCACGAATTTGCGAATTTTCACAAATTTTAATTCGTGCTCATTCCTGGAATTCGTGGCAAAAAACGAATCTAAATCTTAAGTTTTATTTATCCTTTATTTAAGAAAATACTTAGAATTAAAAAGTTTTCTTTGGTCAAAATTTTAAACCAAAATTTTCCATGCAATATCAATTTATTCTTGTGTTTTTGTTTTTTGGATTAACCACAATTTTTGCTCAGGAAAAGAAGCAAATCGTTTTAAATGATACGCTGAAATCAGAAGAAATCGATCCTTTGCGACCTGCAAAAGCAGCATTTTATTCGGCTATTTTTCCGGGTTTAGGACAGATTTATAATAAAAAATACTGGAAACTTCCTTTGGTATATGGAGCAATCGGAACCAGTACTTATTTTTATATCGACAGTCAAAAAAACTACAATACTTATAGAAACGAATACAAAAACAGGCTAGCAGGAAACTCAAGTGGTTCTGAATATTTGGAGAACTTAAGCGAAAGTCAGTTAATTTCTGCTCAAAAGCAATTTCAAAGAAATAGAGATTTATCCGCTTTATTTATTGTTGGTTTTTATGTTCTCAATATTATTGATGCCAATATTGATGCAGCTTTGTCTCAATTTAATGTTAGTGAGAAATTGGCCTTTAAGCCTTCTGTTAATTTCAAGAATGAAAATATGCAATCTGGTTTTGGATTTGCTTGTACCTACACTTTTTAGAAGTTTACTTTTGTAACTTTAGAATCAGTTTTAGTATTCTTTCTAAAGCAAAACGATAATGAAGGAAATCAAAAAAATTGGTATAGTTGATATTACTGAAAAATTCGGTCTGGACTTAGAGTTCAAAGATTTTCTTTTTAAACCTCAGGAAATTACACCCAATCGTCATTTTGAACCACATCGTTCTGAAATGTACAGCCTTGGCCTTGTTTTAAAAGGAGAAGCTGAATTCATTGTTGGATTGGAACCCTATCAGCTTAAAGCTCCTTCTATAGTTATGGTGGCGCCTGATGAAGTAAGGAATTGGATTCTGAATAAAGGCGCAATTGAAACAAAGAGTCTTTTTTTTACAGAAGATTTTGTGGTTTCAGGATTGATTGACACTTTGTTTTTAAAGAAATTTTCTTTCTACAAAAGAAACGGACAACATGCTATTGCTTTAAATCCGGAAGATTTGGCCATTATTCAATCCTTACTACATCAAATTGAGCAAAAGAAAAACTCTGATTTATCTAATAAATTAGAAAGTATTCAGGCCCTATTGAGAGCTTTACTCCTGGAAATTGAAGGGTTATACGACATAAAAACCAGAAACGAACATAACACCTATTCAAGATCTTTCTATCTAACGGAAAAGTTTAAAGAATTATTGTCTGAGAATTTTACCCGGCATCGTGAAGTTCATTTCTACGCAGAAAAACTTTTTGTAACACCCAAACATCTTTCTCAAGTTGTAAAAGAGGAAACCGGAAAAACTGTAAGTGAGTTGATTAACGAAATTGTTTGTCTTGAAGCCAAAGTTTTACTGCAAGCAAAAGCATTAAACATTTCAGAGATTTCACTATATTTAAACTTTGCTACAGCCACATTTTTCGGCAAGTTTTTTAAGCGTAATACGGGAACGAGCCCTTTGGAATACCGAAAAGGATTGTCTTAATAAAAATACGACATTTAGAACATTTTATCGGCTATTCAGACCTTCTCTAGCTTTGTTGTGCACAATATCTTTGTTTTATTAAATTAATTTAAATCGAAGTATTATGAAAATGAGAAAATTAGGAATAAACGGACCCGAAGTTTCCCCTATATCTATGGGATCAAGATTAATAATTGATGATCCGGCATCATTAGAAGCTGCAAAAAAACAAACAATCCAAACACTACAATACGGAATTGACTCCGGAATAAACTTTCTAAATACCGCCGACTTTTACGGAATGGGTATAAGCGAACTTATTATTGGCGAAGCTATAAAAGGACGAAGAGACAAAACTTTTATAAGTGTTAAAACCGGGGCGCTAAGAGATCATAAAGGACATTTTCTGGGATTGGACGGAAGACCAAACGCGATCAAAAACTTCTGTGCCTATTCCTTAACCCGATTGGGAGTTGACGAAATAGACCTGCTTCAGCCTTCACGAATCGATCCTGATGTGCCTATCGAAGAAACGGTTGGTGCCATAAAAGATTTAATTGACGAAGGAAAGGTTCGTTATTTAGGACTTTCAGAAGCAAATGCTGAACAACTAATTCGTGCGAATAAAGTATATTCCGTTTCTGCTTTAGAAATTGAATATTCGTTAGCGACCAGATTTATAGAAAAAGAAATTTTGCCAACTGCAAGAGAATTAGGCGTGAGTATAGTTCCTTATTCTGTTTTGAACTATGGTTTGCTTAGCGGAAATTTAGAATTTCCATTGCCTAAAGGAGATTACAGAAATATGCTTCCGAGATTTCAGGAAGAAAACCGCGCTCATAACCTGCAATTGATCGAATTTTTGAAAGATATGGCAGGTCAGAAGAACGTTTCTGCAAGTCAGCTTGCTTTAGCCTGGGCGTTGCATCAGGGAGAAGATATTATTCCAATTGTGGGAATGAGTAAACCTCAACGTGTAGATGAAAATATAGCAGCTCTTTGTATCGAATTCTCTCCGGAAGAAATGAATTTATTAAATACAACATTTGCTATCGATGCCATGAAAGGAGATCGTTATCCGGCTGCACTTCAAAAAATGGTCGCTTCTTAAAATATCCAAGATTTTCGATTTTTTTAATTGAAAGTCTTGCTTCAATTAAGAAAACTCGTTCATAATAATTAATAATACAATCATAGTATCAGATTAATAAATGTCTTATTACGATAGTTCAGGAACTTTATATGTCTTATCTTGATAAACAGCGATATACAGATGGCGTAACTTTAGGGTACTAAAGATTTTTAACGCATTTAGTTTGTCATCACTCTCGACAAAAAAATCAGTTTTACAGGAGGAATTAATAGGGATACACACATTTATTTCTTTACTACATGAACAGGAAAAAAGGTATATATAGAATTCTTTCAATTATCACATTACTGTTGGTTTTTGGACTCCTTCAGGCTAAAAAATTAAATATTAGGGACACTCAATAAATTATTCCTGTAAAGGAATTACACGACGCTTTTATCAATGATAGAAGTAAAGCCGAAAAATTATATAAAAATAAAATAGTAACCATCAAAGGTGTTGTCGTGTATGTTGGTCCGGACATTTATGCGCTGCCGTCAATAGAATTGTCAGACAAGAAAGACGGAGTTACAATGAAGCTTTGTGTACTGCCTGTTTCAGATTATTTAAAATTACGCAAGTATTCTAAAGGACAAACACTTGTCATTACAGGAGAGGCCCGTGACCTTTACAAAGAAAGTATTTTGGTTGTAAAGGAATGTAAAATAGTTGAGGAGAAATCTATCAAAAAGCTTACTTCAAATGAATCCTATGATATAAAGGATCCAAGTCCGGAAAGTGAGCAATTAGAAAAAAGACTTTTTCTGGCAGGAGTAAAAAGCACCACGTTTGCTCAGACCGTGAAAAATGACAAGGCGAAGCAGCAAAACCAACACCAGAACTTTATGATAAGTATGATATAGGTTTAGAAGTTGTAAATGGACGAAATGTATGGACCATAGCACCAAAAAAAACAATAAACAAATATTTCTTCTTCATACACGGAGGAGCCTATGTTTCAAGTTATTTTCCGGAACACTGGGTGTTTTTCGGTAAATTGATTGAAAGGACGGGGAGAACAGTTGTAATCCCTGATTATCCTTTGGCACCCGAACATCAATTTGAAGAAACAACTGAAATGGTATATACTGCACTGGTTAATTTAATTAATCGGGTTGGAGCAGAGAATGTTACTTTAATAGGCGATTCTGCCGGCGGAGGAATGGCTTTTGCATTGTCACAAAAATTAAGAGATGACAAAGGAGTACAACCTTCTCAAATTATACTTTTATCTCCGTTGTTGGATATGACTAAATCTAATCCTGAAATATTGAAGGTTGATAAATACGACCCTATTCTAAGAAGATAAAGAGAAAATTGGGCATTTGAATGTAGAGAAATTATTGAATTTATAACTGGTAAAACATAAAAATGGCACATGATTTTTTTCATGCGCCATTTTGTATTTGGGTTCAGAGAAAATTTTATAATTTCTTCAATCCTTTTAACTCTGCAGCATTTCCTTCTTTAATACTGATTGCAACACCACCACCCGGTGCTAAATATTGTTTTAAAATTGTTTTTGAGGTTACAACAACTTTAGTCACCGTATATTTTTGCGGATTTTCGTTCCAGTTAGCATCTTTCGTGTCAGCGTAAATAGTAGCTATGAATTTTTTTTCGGCAGGTAAATAATCAAAAGTAATATTGGCAGTTCTGGCGTTTTCGTCGGTGATTCCTCCAATAAACCATTCGTTTTTTCCTTTTGCTTTACGGGCAATCGTGATGTAATCTCCTGGTTCTGCTTCAAGAATATAACTGTTGTCCCAATCTACCGCAACATCTTTTATGAATTGAAAAGCATCTGGAAAACGCTCATAATTTCCAGGAATATCAGCCGCCATTTGCAACGGACTGTACATTGTAACATAATAAGCCAATTGTTTTGCCAGAGTGGTATTGACACGTTGTGTACTTCCGGTTCCGTAGTACGAAAGATCTGTTTGAAAAATCCCCGGAGTATAATCCATTGGGCCACCCATTAATCTTGTAAATGGTAGAATTGTCGTATGATCCGGTGCTAATCCTCCCATAGATTCAAACTCAGTTCCGCGAGCAGATTCCTGTGCAATCCAGTTCGGGAAAGTTCTGTTTAAACCAGTTGGTCGAACCGCTTCGTGGCTGTTAATCATGATCTTATAATCGGCAGCACGTTTGGCTACGTTGATGTAATGATTCACCATCCACTGTCCGTCATGATGTTCGCCACGCGGAATAATTTTACCTACATAACCAGTTTTTACAGCATCATAACCGTTGTCATTCATAAATTGAAAAGCACGATCTAATCGACGCTCATAATTTGTTGCCGATCCTGACGTTTCATGGTGCATGATAATTTTCACCCCTTTTGATGCGGCATATTCATGAACTGCTTTTACATCAAAATCAGGATAAGCGGTTACGTAATCAAAAACTTCTTCTTTCCAGTTGTTGATCCAGTCTTCCCAACCAATGTTCCAACCTTCGATAAGGATGGCATCGAAACCATTTTTAGAAGCAAAATCAATATATTCTTTTGCTCTTTCTGTTGTGGCTCCGTGTTTTCCGTTTGGCGTTAGTTTAGTAAAATCATCTGTCAGTTTTACGTTAGTTTCTTTTCCAAAAGCCCAGGTACTTTTTCCGGCCACAAAATATTCCCACCAAATCCCGATGTACTTTACGGGTTTAATCCACGAAACATCTTTATAACTTGTAGGTTCGTTGAGGTTCAGAATTAATTTTGAAGCCAAAATTTCTGTCGCTTTATCACTTACAACAATGGTTCTCCAGGGCGATTGTGCATCTGTTTGCATATATCCTTTTGCACCCACGGCATCAGGCGCTAAATGACTGCGCATTTTATAATTTACAGCATCAACTTCAAGATACATTGCCGGATAATTGATCAATCCTGCTTCATGAATATTGATATACAAACCATCGTCAGATTTCATCATTGATGGAGTTTGCACCGCTAATTCCTTAATAGGCCATTGCGAATTGATTTCGATAGTAGCTTTTTTCATCAACGAAGGAACTTCAGAAATTTTCGAAGTGGTATAGGCATATTCATTGGTATCATAATCTCCCGGAATCCAGAAAATTTTATGATTTCCGGCCAGATTAAATTCAGTACGTTCCTCTTTAATAACAAAATAATTTAAATCATTTTGTTTCGGAAATTCATATCTAAAACCCAATCCGTCGTTGAATAATCGGAAACGAATTCGAATATACCTGTTGTTGTTTTTGGCTTGAGCCAAAGTGACAACCAATTCGTTGTAATTGTTTCTAATAGTTTTTTCTTCACCTAGAACAGGATTCCATGAATCATCAACAGAAGATTGTGCTGTATTTGTAACGGTAAAACCATCCAAAAACGAAGGTAAATTTTGAAGTTCTAAACCTAAAGAACTTGGTTTTATAACTGCTTTTTGTTTGTATGATAATTGGTAAGACGGAACTCCGCCTTCTTTTAATTCAAATTTTAAAGAAAGATTTTTATTAGGTGAAGTTATTTCCTGAGCCTGAACCCATGCGGCATTGACACAAATAAAAAGAAGTAACGCTAATTTTTTGCTTCGGATGTGAAGCAATGATTTTTGGGATTGAAAATTCATGTTATTTTTGTTTTTTGCAAATCTAATATTGTTTTTTAAAGTCGCGTGGGTATTAATTTTTCAATACTAAATATTGAAAAGGAAGTAATGTAATTTCGTTGCCAATAGTAACAGAAGTTCCTGTAAAAGCATCTTTCCATGTTGCTTTTAGGGCAGGGGAAACAAGGTATTTTACAGAAGTTTTGGTTAAATTAGAAAGAACAAAAACTTTTTCTGAATCTTTTACCATTGTAAAAGCGCTTACGGCATCACTGCTGTATCCGGTAAAAGTTCCTGTTTTTATAGCGTTACTGGCATTTCTAAAAGCGATAATTTTTTTGTATTCGGCTAACATAGATGCATCTGCGGCAGACCAGTCGATTGGAGTTTTGGCAAAATAATTAAGCCTTTTGTCATACCCAACTTCTTGTCCGTTGTAAATCATTGGAACAGATTTCATATATGCTGCAACAACAAAAGTGGCAACAGATCCTTTTTTACCTCCAAAAAGTTCAAGCGGAGTTCCGTCTGAAAGGTTTACGTCATGATTGCTGGTGTATCTTACAACTTTGTTTTCAGGATTGTAATTGTTGGCATATTCTGTAGCATTAGAATCCTGAATTGTTGTAGCAGGTTTACCTTCTTTAAAAACTTTTTCTAAAGTGCTGAAAAAATTAAATCCAAAAGTATAATCAAAACCAGAAGCAAAGTGATTTACTTTAGATCCTTCAGCCAACATCAATATGGTTTGATTTTTTTTGATACTTCTTAATTTCGTAATCGCATCTGACCAAAAGGTTTGCGGAACAAAGTCAGCATAGTCACATCTAAAGCCGTCTATGTTGGCATTGTAAACCCAATATTCCATAGCATCGATCATCGCGTTTTTCATTTCGGTATTATTGAAATCCAATTGCGCTACATCATTATAACTTGTTCCCGGCGGAATAATGATATTTCCTTTATCGTCTTGTTGGTACCAATTTTTATGTTGTGTAATCCAGGGATTGTCCCATGCGGTATGATTGGCAACCCAGTCCAGCACTACAGCCATATTTTTTTTATGCGCTTCTTCGACCAAAGTCTGAAGATCTTGTAAAGTTCCAAAATCCGGATTTACGGCTTTATAATCCTGCACGGCATAAGGCGAGCCTAATTCTCCTGAAGCTTTTACTTTTCCAACAGGATAAATAGGCATTAAATAAATAACATTGGCACCCAGTTCCTGAATTTGAGTAAGCCTGTCCTGAACACCTTTTAAGTTTCCGGCGGCACTAAAAGCACGAATGTTGACCTGATAAATTATGGCATCTTCTTTTTTTGGCATTTTTTCGAATGCTGTTCCATACTGTGTATAAGGAGAAGCCGGAATTGAATCGTTATTATCCGATGAACTACACGAAACAAATGCTAGTGCAAGTATTAAAGTGTAGATGATATTTATATTTGATTTCATATTTTTTTATTTTATTTTTTTTAAGATAGCCTGCCTTTCGCTCAAAAAAGGCAGGTATCACTCAAACTAATCTAAACTATATTGTAGTTTTAGATTATTTTTTAACGATTGTACAAGTCGCAGTTGCAGGATATCCTGCTGATACCGGATCGACATCGTTTATAGTAAAGGTAATTTCGTAAGTTCCCGGTTCTCCAATATCATAAGCACCACCATTATCTTTGTTAATGGTATTTGTTGTAGGATCTGCAGGTCCGTAGTTTACATCCCATTTATCATTCAATCTGAATTTTAAGGCTCCTGCTAATAAGTTGGCAGTCGCCTTCCATGTTTTAGTTTCATGGTTGTAGGACATCGGAATAGAATGATTCCATCCGTAGTCTTTATCTTCAGGTGTTGGCGCATGAGTTGATGAACCTACAATTCCCCAGGCATAAGGAGTAGAACTCCATTTTAAAGTATTTAAATTTACTTTGATCTGATAAGAACCTTCTCCAGGAAGTGCAAAATCAGTAGTACTCATGTCTTTCAGGTCATTATTTGTGGCGCCTGCACCATAAAATTGTTCCCAGTTTCTGCCAGTATTTAATTTAAATACGGGGCCATAACCCGGAAGAACTGTTACATAACCCTGATAAATCCCTTTTGAAATTGCAGTTAAAGCCAAAGCAGTATCTACATTCCATTCGCCCTGATAAGCTCCCGGCATATAAATCTCGCCAAAAACAACGCTTTTTTCATAAGGTGTAACGGTCAGCGTGATAGGATCAGAATAGATTTTTCGATCCATTGCAGCTTCTACACGAACAACTAATTTTCCTGCAACATCCGGTGGAAGACCTAAGTCTACGGCAATTTTATTTAAATCAAGACCAATAAAAGCTTTGCTTAAAACGTCTTCGCCAACCACAATTCTTTTGGCTTTTTGCCAGGCAGTAGTACCACTGGTATCACCAATTAAATCAAATTCTACGGCATATGTAACCGGCGCATCAATTGGGAATGTTACTTTTGGCCAGGAAACAAGTAAAACATTATCGTCAGCAGAATCTTCTGTTAGTACCAATGTACTGGAAGAAACTTCAATTGCAGAAGGAAAACTTACGGCTTTTAGCGTCGTTAATTCGGCTTCACTGTCACAGGAAGCGCTTAGAAAAAGCACGCTCCCTAAGAGGAATAATTTATTGATATATTTTTTCATGATAGTTTTGTTTTTAGTAACCCGGATTTTGTTTTAGTCCTTTGTTAGCATCTAAAGCAGATGTTGGAATTGGGAACAACTTTCGGTAAGCAGGAGATACCGGTCTGAATTCGTTTGCCAATAAAAATTTGTCAAAACGAATCATATCTTGTCTTCTGTGACCTTCCCAATTTAATTCGAATCCCCTTTCGTTATAAATATCATCAAGAGTTGGGTTTGAAGCCAATGCATCTAAACCGGCACGTTGCCTGATCTGATCTATAAAAGGTTTTGCAGCACCAGGATTCCCTAAACGGGCATTACATTCGGCCATCATTAAAATTACGTCAGCATATCTAAAAATTGGGAAGTCATTTGAAGCTCCTCCGCCACTTTTTGCTCCTGCAGGATAAAATTTAATATTACGAACTCCCGCCTGAGGATCAGCTCCCGGATTGTCAAGAGAAGCTACCTCAAGTGTATAATTGTATCCTCCAGGTTGTTCGCCTACTAAAAATTGTTGTCTTCTAATATCGTTTAAGGCATATTTCAGGAAAAAATCCTTAGGTACAATAGTTCCGTTCCAACCCGCCATTCCAAATAAAGCAGTACCATGCGGACCATATACGCTACGAACGGCATAGATATTACGGGAAACGATATCTAAAGTTGCATAAATAGGTAAAATGGTTTCATCCTCAGGAAGTACATCTCCAAATAATTCATAATATTTATTTCCTAACGGGCTAGAAGCATTTGCTGCTCCGGAATGTAGTGTAAAACCACCTTCGCTAACTTTGTTACAAGCCGCTAAACATTCGTTCCATTTTGCTTCTCCGGTATAAACCTGTGCGTTCAAATATACTTTTGCCAATAAAGTATAACCCGCCCATTTATTGAATCTTCCGTAATAGTTTCCTCCTCTTGTTCCGGAAAGCTGCTCTACGTTCTCGGTTAATTCTTTTACAATAAAGCTGTAAATTTCTTTACGGCTTGATTGCGGAATTTTATCTACTGTAATATTATTATCAGTAAAAAATGGAACATCACCAAAATCATCAATCAATAAATAATAAAAGAAAGCACGTAATACTTTTGCTTCAGCAATTTTTGAAGCTTCGGCATTTGATTTTTCTAATAACTGAACTGCTAAATTTGCATTGAAAACGGACTTGTACAACCAGTTCCAGGTATTATTAATGATAAAATCTGTTGGCAGCCATTCGTGTTTGTGCAAACGGGCAAAATCTTGTTGCCAGTCTCCGGTATTTCTATGCGGAATCACTTGTTCATCAGATGACATACAGTTCATGTCATACCAGCCATTATCAGCTCCTGCGTAACCTACGCCGGGTATATTGTTACGTTGAAAGTCACCCGGAATTTCGGCATAAACACTTGCAAGGGCAATATTGGCTCCTTCAGGGGTGCCATAAAATTCGTCAGCCGGATATTTGTCGTACACATTTTCGCTAATGTCTGAACATCCAAAAAGGGCAAGGAAACAAACGCTTCCTGCTATTAGTATATTTTTAATTTTCATCTCTTTTACTATTTAAATTTTACAGTCAGACCAAATGCAACACTTCTTGTACGAGGGTAAATTCCTCTGTCACCACCAAAGTTGTCTTCAGTTTTACCACTTCCGCTAATATTCAATTCCGGATCAAGACCTGAGTAATCAGTAATCAGTAATAAATTGTTTCCTGTAAGTGAAAGTCGGATAGAGTCTACATATTTATCTGTAAAACGGAACGTATATCCTGCAGTAACATTTTCTAAACGTACAAATGAACCATCTTCTAACCATAAGTCAGATCCATACGGAGACGAGTGAATTCCCTTATCAACTGCACTTTCTAAAACATTCGATTTACCCGTGTTCTCCAGCATGCTTAAGTTTTGATTCAGTGCGTTGTAGATCTTATTTCCTCCTGAACCTCTTACTAACACAGAAGCATCGAAGTTTCTGTACCTGTAAGAAGGGTTAAATGCAAAAGTATAAGTTGGTAATGCTGAACCTGCGTAGTAACGATCCGGACTTTTAACACCCTGATCAATAACACCATTTCCGTCACGATCCTTTACTGTTTCAACACCATTGTCATTTTTGCCGGTATGTTCTAAGATATAAAATGCACCAACTGGTTTTCCTTGTACTAAATAAGAGTTTGCCGCTCCCCAGCCTACATAATCTGTGTTTAAAGGAATGCCATTAATACTGCCACTTAAATTAAGTACCTCATTTTTCATGAGTGATACATTTCCGGCTAATGTTAGTGTGCTGTTCTCTGTTTTAATAACATCATAGGCAAGAGCAATCTCCAGACCTTTGTTTGAAATGCTTCCTACGTTTGCTTTTATTTGATTATAAGGATAAGGAGGTTGAGGTACGGTATAATCAAACAATAAGTTTTCGGTTTTAGAATCATAAACATCTACACTACCTCTTAGTCTATTGTCTAAAAGGGCGAAATCAAGACCAATATTGGTTTGTTTTTTTGTTTCCCATTTCAAATCAGCATTTGCATTTTGAGTAATGTTGAAATTCGTAATAGGCATTCCTCCAAAATAAGTAGTTCCTGCACTTCCTACTAACGATAATGAAGTTTGTGGATAAAGACCTTGCTGATTACCGGTTTCTCCGTATCCTACACGTAATTTTAGTTCACTAAATAAAGTTTGAGTTGCCATGAATGACTCTTTATTAATTTGCCATGCCACAGATGCTGACGGGAAATTTCCCCATTTGTTGTTGGCACCAAATACAGATGAACCGTCTCGTCTGATACTTGCTGTAAGTAAATAACGATCTAGTAAAGAGTAGTTTAATCTTCCTAAATACGAAACTAAAGTTCTGTCGTTTTTATAAGAAGAAATATCAGAAGATTGTACTTTCGAAAAATCTCCAAATTGTAATGCGTTGTAAGTAGTTTTATCGTTTATAAAACCTCTTGCCTGAGCATAATTTCCCTGATAAGCCTGACTTTGCCACTCGTATAATGCCAATGCATTGAAAGTGTGAATCCCGAAAGTTCTTTTATAATTAAGGCTTATATTGGTTAATTTTTCGTTTTGTCTTTCATTTTTAATATTAGCATATCCTTTTTGATCTACTGCAAGTGCGTCTGTTGATGCTGCAGGCATGAAATATCCAATAGTGGTATTTGTTTTTCTCCAGCTTCCAAACCAGTTTGCAGAAAAACCTTTACCTAAATCCAATTCAGCTTTTAAACTTCCAAATAAATTATCACTTTGTCTCTCATTCGTAGCGGTCTGAGCAACTGCATAAGGATTTAAATACTGAAATACAGTTGGATCTGTATAATAGGTTCCGTTCGTATTAAAAACAGGATCAGTTGGTCTTGCCAATAATGAATTGGTGATCAGGTTTGATTTATAAGAAACAGTTCCTACCTCGCCAATACTATTGGTTACATTATTTACTCCTGTGTTTAAATTAAAAGTTAGTTTTAATTTGTCATCAAGAGCCAATTGCGTAGCCTGAATACGGCCAATATATTTTTGGTTACTGGAATTAATTACCACTCCGTCTTGCAAAATCGCTGTTAGAGAAGCTCTGTAATTAAATTTATCAGTTCCGCCGCCAAAAGAAAGCGTGTGCGTTTGGGTAATTCCGGTTTGTGTCAAAAGATTGTACCAATCAGTATTTGAACCGTGGTTTGCAGAAGCCGGAACACCCACACTTTGAGCAGTTGCCCACCATTGGTTGGCATCTAGCATATCGAGTTTTTTGGGGATAAAATCGATAGAAGTAGAGCCTATATATTCCATGGTTGTTTTTCCTGCTTTATTCTTTTTTGTTGTTATAATGATCACACCGGGTGCACCTCTGGAACCGTAAACAGCCGTAGCCGAAGCATCTTTAAGAACATCAATACTTTCAATTTCGCTTGGAGGAACCTGATTTAACAAATCCATGTTTCCCTGAATTCCATCTACGACTACCAAAGGATCATTTCCTCCAATTAAAGAAGAGATACCACGAATACGAACGCTTGGTCCTGAACCTGGCTCACTACCAATCTGAGTAATGTTTACACCGGCAGCTTTTCCTGCAATCAATTGTAAAGGGTTTACGATCGCACCCTGATTCATATCTTTAGCAGCAATTGAAGAAACGGCTCCCGTTACATCTTTTCTGGCCGTAGAACCATATCCTACAACCACAATTTCCTGTAAATCTGTGGCATCAGGAACGAGTTGAATGTTGATAACGCTTTGGCTGGCCACTACCTTTTTTTCTTTATAACCAACAAAAGACACGATAATTACAGAAGCACTGCTTTCAACAGTAAGTTTGTATTTCCCGTCAAAATCAGTCACCATTCCGTTTTTTGTTCCTTCTTCGTTAACTGAGGCTCCCGGTAAAGGCAGGCCATTTTCATCAGTAATGATTCCGGTAACAGTTTGTTTTTGATAAGGAATGCTTTGTGTTTTCAGTTCTGGCTTTTTTAAGATAATCTGAGTGTCCCGAACTTTAAACTCTGTTGGAGTTCCCTTAAAGAGTTTGTCTAAAACAATATTGATATTTTGGTCCTTTACAGAAATAGAAATAACACGATCAAGATCAATGTCACTTAGTTTGTAAATAAACCTGAAATCCGTTTTTTGTTCAATGGTCTCAATAACCTTTTCGATTGTTGAATTGTTCAATTCAAGGGTTACTTTTGTTTTTTGAGCATAAGTATTCCCTCTGATATTAAACATGGCGACCAAAATAAGTAGTGTAGTTAATTTCAATTTTAGGTCATTTTGGAACACTCGGTATAGAAACCCAGTATTCTTTGATTTTTTTTTCATAATTTTGTTAATTGATTGTAGTTAATTCGTTATATTCAATCACTTAGTAAATCGGAAATTGTTCGTAGCTCTTTCCGATTTTTTTATTCCTGTACTTTTATTCTTTCATGTTTTTTCATTGGTTTTAGTGGTTATTTAATTAGTATTTGATTGTTTTTTATGGTGTAATTAATGCCATGGATGTCATCAAAATAGCTCATTACTTTCTCGATTGATTCATCGCTGAAACTTGCATTGAATTTTTCATTCGCCAGTTTTTCATTTTTGTTGATAATAGTAACATTATAGCGTCGTTCTAATTTTGTGATGATATTTTTGAATGTCATATTTCTAAAAGTCAGGCCGCCGTTGATCCATGAAGTATAAATATCAGTGATGACAGGTTTGGTAGAGATAAGAGCATTTTCTCTGTTGAAGCTTCCTTTGAAGCCAGGTTTTAAGATCGTGTTTTTAGCAGCATCGAATTCTTCGTTTGAGCGATACATTCCAACAGATCCTTCGACTAAAACAACATCTGTTACAGCATCTTCTGGATAATTAGAAACATTAAAATGAGTTCCAAGAACACGTACATTCAAGGCGTCAGCATTTACAATAAAAGGATGCTTTGCGTCTTTTGCAACATCAAAAAAAGCTTCACCATCGAGAAAAACCTGTCTGTTTTCTCCTGCTATAAATTTTACAGGATATCTTAAAGTAGTCCCTGCATTTAAGTGCACCAATGTTCCGTCTGATAATTCTAGTTTGAATTTTTTACCGTAAGGAATTTTAATAGTGTTATAAGTTGTTTTCTCTAAATCAGAATTGTTATCGTAAACGATTTTATCTCCGTCTTGGTTTCCAACGATATTTCCGTCCGCATCTCTTACTTCAACTTTATTGTTTTCAGATATGATCTGAACTTTTCCATCTTCTAATTGCAAGACAATATCAGTGCTTTTAAAGTCGAATTTAGTTTCTTTTTTAGTCGTGAAAGCACCTTTTTGATAAGCAAGACCAATTCCTAGTAAAACAACAACAGAAGCGGCAATCGAAATGTATTTTCTGAAATTTGATTTTTGAGGCGCAATTTCTATTACAGTTTCATTTTCTTGTGAAGTTGCTAAAATAGAGTCAAAAATAGAGTTTGCAGTTTGCTGATCCATTTTTGGCATTTCGGTAAGTAGATTTTGAATATCTTCTACCGAAGGAAAATCATCAGTAAGTTTATTTTTTTTATAATACGCAATTACCTCGTTTGTTTCTTCGGGTGTACATTGGTTCAAAACAAACTTTTGTAAAAGGCCGTGCATTTCAGAATTTGAATTCATTACGAATTGATTTTAGGTCTGGGTTTTATATAATACAGTTGAAAACAAGTTGAGTACTACTCTAACATTGTAAATTTTTAAATTTTAACATTTATGAGCCTGATTATTGTAGTAGTAAAACTCGGTAAGTGCTGATTTTGTTGAGTTTATTGATGAAAATTAGTTTTAAAATTATTTTTATTTTTTGATGATAAATGAGGTGCTTTCATTTCGAGGAACAAGGAACTTCCGCAACGTGACTAAACCCGACAGGTTTAAAGAACCTGTCGGGTTTGGCATTCACCTTCAGTTTTGTCATCTCGACCAGAGGGAGAGATCACACTAGAAACTCGACAACAATTGGCTTTTCTTTGACTAAACTCGACAGGTTTTAGAAACCTGTCTGGTTTGGCATTCACCTTCAGTTTGTCATCTCGACCAGAGGGAGAGATCACACTAGAAACTCGACAACAATTTGCCTGTCTTTGACTAAACCCGACAGGTTTTAGAAACCTGTCTGGTTTGGCATTCACCTTCCGTTTTGTCATCTCGAC
Source organism: Flavobacterium sp. NPDC079362 (assembly GCF_050267765.1). Taxonomy (NCBI): domain Bacteria; kingdom Pseudomonadati; phylum Bacteroidota; class Flavobacteriia; order Flavobacteriales; family Flavobacteriaceae; genus Flavobacterium; species Flavobacterium sp. NPDC079362. The sequence goes on from NZ_JBNNFM010000045.1 coordinate 21,154, forward strand.
CAGAGGGAGAGATCACACTGGAAACTCGACGACAATTGGCTTTTCTTTGCGGATTTCTCTCTGGTCGGGAGGACAATATTTTCGAAATTTCGAGTTAAAAAGATTGAGTGCTATACAAACGTTGTTCTCGACTCCGCTCGAACTGACAGAAAGAAAGCATCTTTGCAAAAGTTTTCGCGGTTAAGCAAAAAAAATCACCCGGGAAGAGTGATTTTAATGGTTAAAATGGTTTTTTGGTTTAGATAATTTCATCATGAACCTGAAAAAAGACTCGCATTGATTCTAATGCTTTACTCATTTGGTTCCTGACTGTATTGATAGAGATGCCGAGTTCCTGACTTATTTCTTCGTAACTCATTCCCTTCTTTCGGGACATCTTAAAAATTTGCTTTCGTTTTGGAGGCAGTTGGCTCATAGCTTGTTTTCTAAGCTTTTTGCAATCTGCTTCCCGAATAGAGTAATCACCATATTCATGAGATTTCTGACTTTCATAAAAAATCTCTTCTTTTAGCAATGCATCATTTGCCGCTTTATTCAAAAAATTAAAGGCCTGATTTCTGGCAATGGTAAAAATGTACGCTTTAAAAGATTGTTCCAGGTTTAAGTTTTCACGATGCAGCCAAACTTTCATAAAAACATCCTGAACATTTTCTTCAGCCGCTTCTTTTGATTTTAACAAACTGATGCTATAACCGTAAATATCCTGATGGTATAAATCAAAAAGTTGACGAAATGCTTTTTCGTTGCCATTTTTGAGTTCACTCACCAATAATTTTTCGCTATGGTTGTTTGCTTCTGACATTAATTTAATTAGTCCGTATTTAAATCTAATTATATTATGATACTATCAAAATTGGTACTCTGATTTCTTGACTGGTTAGCAAATATATAAAAATATTATTCGCAACAAATATTATTAAAAAAAACTTAATTCTATTTTTTTTAATAAATTTTATGTAAGATAGTACCAAAGGTCTTGGGAAATGGCGTGTTGTTAAGCTAGTTTATTTCTAACTTATATTTTAAAAATAAATCATTCAGGTGTTGATTTGTTGAGAATATTCTTATTGGAGATTATGACGAAGGTCGATTTTATAATTGAAAACAAAAAAAATCCTTTTATCTTTCTTTTGCAGAAATGATAAAAGGATTGTATAATATTAAGAATTGATATTGATTCTTTGTAGCATTATATAAGTAGAATTAGTTTTTCAAGTCTTTAATTACTTTAAAAGCTACATCAACCTGATCTTCTCCAACTAAAATAGTAAACTCGTTAGAAGTCGAAATTACCTCGTTTATGATAATTCCTTCCCACGCCAAACGTTGAAAAATGAAATAGTAAATTCCGGGAACAACGATATTTTCTTTTGGTAATTTTACTGTAATTGAAGCCAGATTATCTAATTTCTGAATTAGTTTTTCACGTATAAAATGCTTCTCAACTAAATGATTTACGCTGCTGCTCACCACGATATTAGTTTCATTTACGCCACGGGATGAGGTATAAAAAATATCAGATAAAGCGTTAATATCAGAAATTAAATCAGCTTGTTTGTTTAAAACAGTTTCAGAAGCTGCAAAAGTGTAATCTGTCAATTCAGATCGAACTGTAATCTCGCCAATATTCTTAATTACTTTATTGATTTTATGGTTCAGCTTAAAGTCTAATTCTTCTGTGAGTCGTTTCAATGACATTACAACAGCACCTTGTTTCACTTCTTTGCCAAATTCACTTTCCAATTCGGTCATAATGTTCCGGGAAAGCGACGTCAGGTTGATGATTCCAAGCGATAGCGCATTTAATAAAAAAGGTTTTGTTTTGATGTAATTTTCGACGATTGAAGAAACAGTTTTCATAGCTTTTTTTCTTTTTTTTTGTAACTTGATTGTGTTGGTTTAGTTAATAGGGGTGTTATAAATCTGCGCAAATATAAATAAAAAAACAATTTGTTACAAATATAACAATAGAAAATTATGTTAAAAGTGATAAAAAGCATCTGTAAGATGTTCAATAGCAAATGATTCGTTGTTTTTGTGAATGGCGATGATGTCAAATCTTACATCAAAATCTATTTCCCTATCGTTTATGTAGGCATTTACTGCTTTAACAAGTAGCTGAATTTTTTTTGGTTTGACAAAATCCTGTGGTAAACCAAAATCCAGACTCGATCTGGTTTTAACTTCAATAATAGCCAAAATGGATTCTTTTTGGGCAATAATATCAATCTCAGCCTTTTGAAAAGTCCAGTTTCTATCCAAAATTGTATAACCGTCTTTCTGAAGAAATTCTACAGCTAGTTCTTCGCCTTTTTTCCCCAAGTCATTATGTTCAGCCATTCTTTTAGTTGTGAGTTTTAAATTATCATTTGTGAGTTGAGTTGGCGCGCAAAGACACAAAGTCGCAAAGAATTAAATAAAACTTTGCGACTTTGCGTCTTTGAGATTTTTATGTGGTATTTTAATTCTTCTTAATTTGAAGAAAACGGGAAATTATTATTTCTGAAAAGAAACAGTACTTCCTGACGAATTAACATCAATAGAAATTGTGCTTCCCATAATAAGAGCTCTATTGTCCTGAATATGACCAGCAGGAAAATTAAAAATTACAGGAATATTGTATTTTTTAGTAACGTCATCGACGATTTCAACTGCATTTTTCCCCCACGGAACTTCGTTGTCTTTCATTTTGGTCATGCCCCCAACGATGATTCCTTTTAGGTTTTCGATACAACCATTACGTCTAAGATTCATCATCATACGATCGATATGATATAAATATTCATCCAGATCTTCGATAAATAAAATTTTATCCTTGCAATCTATAGCCGATGGTGAACCTAACAAACTGTATAAAATAGATAAATTTCCGCCCACTAATTCGCCGGTTGCTTTCCCAAAACGGTTCATTTTGTCCGGAGCAATAGTATAAGATAACGGTTCGCCCAATAAGCTTGATTTCATTGAACTAATGGCGGCTGGAGTAGCACGCGGTATCGTCACAGGCATTACACCATGAATCGATTTATAGCCCATAGTGTTCAAATGATTGTGTAAGACAGTAACATCACTAAAACCAATAATCCATTTTGGGTGTTGCTTAAACTTAGTAAAGTCCAGAAGATCAATCATTCGTACGGTTCCATATCCACCACGAACACACCAAATAGCTTTAATATTAGGATTATCTAATTGATGCTGAAAATCAGCAGCACGTTGTTCATCCGTTCCTGCCAGTTGATTAAAGTCAAGTCCAATTGTGGTTCCAACAACAGCCTCCAAACCCCAGCTGTGCAACAAATCGATTGTTGGTTTAAGATTGTCTTCGATATTTTTTCTCGCAGTGGCTAAAATAGCGACAGTATCTCCTTTTTGTAAATAAGGTGGTGTTATCATGTTTTGTTGGGATTGACAGTTGAATGATTGTAGAGCAAAAATAAGAAATAGGAACTTACAAAAAGAAAAGTGTTTTTTGAAGTTTTGAAGTTGGCTCGCTTTCATGTTTTTTGCTTATTCATTATTAATGATAAACAAATATAGAGATTTTAAAAAATAAAATAATTAGAAAAATCTTACAAATATATTAATTTGCTTAAATTGAACTTTTTAAAATAGTAAAGTTTATGCAGTTCATTAGAGTTCAGTTTTATTTTGTTGCACTTCTTTTTGTGTCAATCCTGCAAGCGCAGTCTAAAAAGTACACCATTCATACAGTAGCTTTTTATAATTTCGAGAATCTTTTTGATACTATAAATGATCCAACAACACACGATGATGAATGGACGCCAGATGGAGCACAACATTGGACAAAGGAAAAGTACGAACAGAAATTAAAGAACCTTTCCCGAGTTTTATCAGAGATAGGAACTCCTGAGAATCCTAATGCGCCAACATTAATTGGAGGTTCTGAAATAGAAAACCGCGGCGTTCTGGAGGACTTGGTCAAAGAACCAAAATTGCAAAAACTTGATTATGGAATCATTCATTTTGATTCGCCGGACAAACGTGGAATCGATGTGGCATTATTATATCAAAAGAAATATTTTAAACCAACTTCGTATTCTAATATTCCTTTATATCTCTATAAAAATAATGCAATTGTAAAAGAGGAGAAAAAAGAAGAAATAGATGATGATCTCGAAATTAAAACAGAGAATAAAAATAGGATTTTTACAAGAGATCAGCTTTTGATTACTGGATTTCTCGAAGACGAAGAGATACATATTATAGTCAATCACTGGCCATCGAGATCAGGAGGCGAAAAGAAAAGCAGTCCGTTTCGTGAAGCAGCTGGAAATTTAAACAGAAGAATTATCGATTCGCTTCAACGCATAAATCCAAATGCCAAAGTGATTACAATGGGAGATTTAAATGATGGTCCGTTTAACCGAACTGTCAAAGTAGCTCTGGGCGCAAAGGCAAAAAAGAGTGAAGTTCCTGAATTTGGAGTTTTTAATCCGTTTGAAGAAATGGCAAATAAAGGTATGGGAACGATTGCCTTTAGGGATTCCTGGGATATTTTCGACCAGATTATAATTACTGAATCTCTTATACAACCCGATTTCTCTAGCTTTAAATATTGGAAAGCAGGCATTTTCAATAAGCCTTTTCTTGTTCAGACTTCAGGACAATATAAAGGATATCCATTACGGCACAGTTTAACCGAAGTTGGTTTTAGCGATCATTTTCCAGTTTATATTTATTTGATAAAAGAAAAGCAATTGTAGAGGCGCACAGCAGTGCTTCTAACTCAAAGTTTGTAAAAGCAACTGAGACGCACTGCTGTGCGCCTTTACAAGAAACTTTTTCCTTAACTTAGCGTCATAGAAACCCAGTACCACTAAAAATGTCAATAGCAAAACCCTTCAACCTGAATAAATGGATCGATGAAAACCGTCATTTACTAAAACCACCAGTTGGAAATAAAAACCTTTACGTAGATTCCGGCGATTATATCGTGATGATTGTAGCGGGGCCAAATGCCCGTAAAGACTATCATTACAACGAAACCGAAGAGCTTTTTTACCAACTCGAAGGAAGCATAAAAGTCGTAATTCAGGAAGATGGCGAACGTAAAGAAATGGAACTTAATGCCGGAGATATGTATCTGCATCCTGCTAAAATCCCACATTCTCCAGTTCGTTCCCAAGGCTCAATAGGTTTGGTAATCGAGCGCAAACGCGCCGGAAAAGGATATACAGACGGATTGCTTTGGCATTGCGACAATTGCAATCATAAACTCTATGAAGTATTTTTTGAATTGCATAATATCGAAAAAGATTTCCTGCCACATTTCGAACATTTCTATAATTCAGAGGAATTGAGAACTTGTGATAATTGCGGAACTGTAATGGAATCTGATCCTAGATTTGTAGCGAAGAAGTAGTAGATTGATTCAGCATATCCTAACAGGTTTTTAAAACCTGTTAGGTATTATATTATATTATATTATATTAGAATAAAGTTTTAGAATAGAACTTATGCGGAGTTTTATTTTTTGGGAGCTATTTCCCGCTATCCGTTCCAATCTTTTGTGCCGAACACCGGCACAAAAGGATTTCCACTTCTATCAGGGCTAAGGCATCAATGTAAATAGAACTTATATTATAATTTGAGAAATCATATAGAAAGAATTTTAATAGATTAAAACATGAAAGATATTATTGTAAATAATCCCAATGAAGAAGATTTTTTGAAGGAATTAAAGGCAGATATAGAACAGGGTAAACGTGATTTTGAAAATGGGGATTATATAACTCATGAAGAAATGCTGGAGGAGTTGAGAAGTAAAAAGATTATTTAAGAGACTAAAAAAAATATTTTTGTTATTTCAACAATTTTTTGTCATTTCGACCGAAGGGAGAAATCACACGCGGGATACACACTGTTGAGGAGCTACTTTATGTGATTTCTCCCTTCGGTCGAAATTGACAAAATTACGGTTATGAGTTCTTTAGAAAAAAATCCGAGAGAATAATTGATTTTGCAACAACGTATTTGACCCATTCAAACGAATGAAAATCCGTTTAATCTGTGCAATCTGTGGCTAATTAGTCAGATTTACAACTCAAATCTTTTCCCTTGCTCCGGATATATAATCTTCAATCCAAGATCGTTTTGCTTTTGCAATTGTTCTTTAAGTTTGATAATATTTTTGGTTGGTGGTTTCAAGTGTGTAACAATAATATTGAAACCTTTCAAAGTTCCTTTTCCTGATAAATCTTCTAACGTGTGAAGTTCCTTCATCAAATAATTTGGCGTTAAATGTCCAAACAAAAATTGATCAGGTTGTTCATTTGGGAACGAAACTTCAATAAAAATTCCTTTTAATTGTTTGCTTTTTACAAGAGGAGCAATCGCTGTCCAGAGCGATTTTAGTTTATCACTTTTTTCTACAGCGTCAGGTCCCGTATCTCCTAAATAAAGCACATACGATTCTCCATTTTTAATTAGCAATGCAGTACTTTCAAACGGATTCACATGACTTAACGGGAAGGCTTTCGCCGTCATGGTTGTATTCGTAATTGGAGTTTCTTCGCCAATATTTAAAGTCTGAAAATGATATTTTTTCAATGGAGTTCCGGGACCTTTATCTCCAAAGTTAGCCCAGGTTTCATCATTAAAATAATGATTTTCCATCATCTCCATACATTTTTCAGTGGCATAAACCGTCTTCGAAGAATCTGCAGGAGAGTTAATAATCAATCCCGAAACATGATCTAAATGCGCGTGCGAAATAAAATATCCTTTGATATACTTTCTTAAAACTTCGCTTGTCGAAACTTTAAAAACTTTGTTTTCAATTGCTTTTTCGATTCCGGCATTTATCGTTCCCGCATCCAAAGCAATGAAATCATTCGTGTTTGTTGGGGCAACTAAATAAGCCGAAAGATTTTTTTCGTCGATTCCGCCTTTTATTCCCAACGGAACAACCTGAAACGAAGCTTTTTGATCTTTTTGAGAAAATGCATTTACAGAAATTAAAACGAAACAAATCAAAAGGCGATTGAAAACAGACATATTTAAATAATTTTGTGGCTACAAATTTCATCAATTAAGCCGAATAAATTGCTGTATCTTCTTCTAATTGCTATTAATTAACCCTAAATTTACTTTCAACTATAAAAGAATATAAATATGAAGCAGTTCTTTTTGGTCTTAGTATTGGGTTTAATTACTTCAAACGCTTATTGTTGTGATTGTGCTGAGAAACCTTCGACTGAAAAAAACTGGGAAATTGCCAATCAGGTTTTTATTGGCAAAGTAGTTAAAGTAGATAGTTTACTTTATGGTACTTATGGAGAAAAGGTGTATTCATTTACATTTAAAATAAAGAAGACATTTAAAGAAGACGTTTATCCAAATAGAGAGTATAGAACAATATTGTATGTAGATACTGCGGCTTGTGATTTTGTTTTTAGTACTGGACATGAATATTTAATTTATACTAAAGGAGATGACAAGTGCTCAGTTGCTCTCTTTGTTCAAGAACAGATTTAGTAGAGAATGTAGCAAAAAGCGAGTTACTTATTTTAAATGAATTGCATCAGAGTTATATAAAAAACCGTGGCGAAATAAGAATTATTAAGTTTCAAAATAATATTGAATATCAAATAGATTTAGTTAAAAATTCTTTCGAAGAAAGTTTAAAAAGAAAGATTTTAATAATCTATACGTTATCAGTTGTAGTTGTTCTTTTTCTCATAATAATTTTGATTTTACTAATCAGAAGAAAAAAACGAATGAATTGATGTAAGATTCATTATTATAATTTGTGGCTTAATTCAATTTGAAACAATATCTTTACATATAAATATAACAATTTTAACTAAAAAAGTTACAATGACAACAATAGCATCGCAATTTGGAATGAATGAGGCTCTGGAAAAATTGGGCATTAAATTGATCAATGAAGGAACATCAACAGGAATTGAAAACTTTTCTACAGGAGAAGTTTTAGATAGTTTTTCTCCGGTTGACGGAAAATTAATTGCTTCGGTAAAAATGTCAACACCTCAGGATTACGAAAAAGTAATGCAGGCAGCAACAGAAGCTTTCAAAACTTTCCGTTTGATTCCTGCCCCACAACGTGGAGAAATTGTTCGTCAGTTTGGGCAAAAGTTACGTGAGAACAAGGAAGCTCTTGGTAAATTGGTTTCTTACGAAATGGGAAAATCATTGCAGGAAGGTTATGGTGAAGTTCAGGAAATGATTGATATCTGTGATTTTGCAGTTGGTTTATCGCGTCAGCTTCACGGATTAACTATGCATTCTGAAAGACCCGGACACCGTATGTACGAACAATATCATTCTTTGGGAGTGGTCGGGATTATTTCGGCATTCAATTTCCCGGTGGCAGTTTGGTCCTGGAATACTGCTTTAGCGTGGATTTCGGGAGACGTTTGCGTTTGGAAACCTTCTGAAAAAACACCTCTTTGCGGAATTGCTTGTCAAAATATTATCGCACAGGTTATTAAAGAAAATAATTTGCCAGAAGGAATTTCTTGTTTGATTAATGGAGATTATCAAATAGGAGAATTGATGACAGCTGATACCCGTATTCCGTTAATTTCTGCTACAGGTTCAACCCGAATGGGAAAAATCGTTGCACAGGCTGTTGCGGGACGTTTAGGAAAATCATTATTAGAACTTGGAGGGAATAATGCTATTATCGTTACTCCGGATGCTGATATTAAAATGACCGTCATTGGCGCTGTTTTTGGAGCAGTAGGAACTGCTGGACAACGTTGTACATCTACACGTCGTTTAATCATTCACGAAAGTATTTATGATAAAGTAAAAGACGCTTTAGTAGCGGCTTATAAGCAATTAAGAATTGGAAATCCGCTTGATGAAAACAATCACGTTGGACCGCTAATTGATACGCATGCTGTCGAAATGTACGCTGTTGCATTGAACAAAGTAGTTGCCGAAGGCGGTAAAATTCTTGTGGAAGGTGTAGTGCTTTCCGGTGAAGGTTACGAAAGTGGCTGCTATGTAAAACCAGCAATAGCTGAAGCTCAAAACTCATTTGCTATTGTACAGCACGAAACATTTGCTCCGGTTTTATACTTAATTAAATATTCTGGCGATGTTGATAATGCTATCGAAATTCAAAATGGAGTAGGACAAGGATTATCATCAGCTATTATGACGAATAATTTGCGTGAAGCCGAAAGATTTTTATCTGTTACAGGTTCTGATTGTGGAATTGCAAACGTAAACATCGGAACTTCAGGAGCTGAAATTGGTGGTGCTTTTGGTGGCGAAAAAGAAACCGGCGGAGGACGTGAATCAGGATCTGATGCCTGGAAAATTTATATGCGCCGTCAGACCAATACAATCAACTATACGACTAGTTTGCCTTTGGCACAAGGGATCAAATTTGATTTGTAAAATTTGATTTTAAATTTTGATATAAAAAAGGCTTCCAATTTTTTGGAAGCCTTTTACTATAGATAGGAGTTTATTTCTTTAAAATTGTTTGGTTAAATGAACCGTTACTAGTATTTACTTTTACTAGATAAGTACCTGGAATCAGTTGAGTGAGGTCGATGCTTTCTATATCTTTTCCTGTACTCTTAACTAATATCCCCGAGATATTATAGACTAAAATCTGTTCTACTTTTTGTATTGAATTTGATAAGTATAAAGTATTAGTCACAGGATTTGGATATAGAACTGTTTTTTGCGTTTCAGTTACTTCTTCGCTCTGGGCTGCTTGTGCAGATTGGGCCATTCTCGATGTATTGCTACCATATTTTGTACTTATATAAAACAAATTGGCAACAGATCCTTTGGTAATGGTGTGCGAGCCAGAAGCAATTGAAGCTGTAACTATTCCTGCAGTAGCGGTGTAGGAAACATTGTCTACCTTAACTGTTCCTGTAAAATTAGAATCAAATACTAAAGTCAATGTCGAAGCAGCTGTCGTTGTATAGGTAATTGATGTACTTGATTCGATTTTTAAACGTTCGGTTAAAGTTAATCCTGCATACGTTACAGATCCGGCAGAAGAATTCATGCTTCCCGTAATACTATAAAATGTACTCGTTTTTCCGGAAGTTGTAAAATTATGATTCTGATCTGTACCAGGATTATTTGTTGCAACTGTAATTGTACCTGATCCTGTAGCTGCTGTTCCAGTTCCTATTGTAGCAACAGAATAAGATACTGTAGCAGTTGGAGTTCCAGTAATCGTTATCGTTTTTGCCGAAGTATTTTTTACAAAACTAATTCCTGATGCAGGTAATCCTGTTACTGTTGCATCTGTAGCACTGCCTCCCCAAGTAAAAACGATTGAGCTTATTGCAGTTCCGCTTGCTACTGTCTGACTGTTGTTTGAAGTAGAGTTAAGTGTTTGACCGCTTGCTGGCGGAGTGCCTTCACCCTGAACAGCAACTAATGTTCCAGTATAATTCGTAAGTGCAGATTTTAATGCTGCAATAACAAGAGAAGACTTATCGTCAATACTATTATCAAATGTCCATTTTAAATCTCCTCCGGAAACGCGTCCTGCATATTGAGTTGTTTTTGTTTTGGCAACAGCAGGCTGGTCTATCACTAAATTTTTTACATATAAGGCAACGTTGGTGTCGAAGTTATTATAGGTGTTTGCTCCGGATTTAGATTTAACATTACTGCTCACAACCTCGGCTCTTGAAGTTGCTACATAAGCATCAAAATCTGTTGTAGAGCTAATCTTTCCTGAAATATTGTATAAAGGATTTGTATCGCCATAGGCTACAAAACGCATGCTGTTTGTCGCAATATCGGCATCAAAAGTATTGTTGAAAGCTTTTATAGTTCCTCCTGCTTCACCTGAAAAAGTTCCCATTGTTCCGGGATTGTTTACCTGGTTAGTTTGATCCCAAATATCAGTTCCTTGTAAAGAAGTCATCATTGGGTTTTTGCTATTGCGGAAATAATTTCCTTCTACAAAAAGAGAAGATCCCATCGTTGATCCTGCGCCATATTTTGCAACACCATCATAATAATTATTGTAAACATGTGCAGAATAATAACGAACACGAGGATGGCGCGAATCTGAATGATCAAACCAGTTGTGATGATACGTAATATATAAACCGGTTGTTGTTCCTTCGCTCAATCCCAAAAGACTTGCTTTGCCATTATCCCAAAAATGGTTGTACGATAATGTGATATAAGTCGATGATTTATTATCCAGTGCACCATCTCCTTTTATCTGATCGGCATCGCTGCCGGCGTTTCCATAGAACAAATCACAGTTATGTACCCAAATATGATCATTGTCCTGTTGCATTCCAACATTATCTCCGGCAGTACTATCGCAATTCATAAAACCTAGATTGCTTACTTCAATGTTTGAAGCCGATTTAAGGCGTACTCCCCATCCATTAGCAACGGCATCTGTTCCAACTCCTTCAATAGTAATATAGCTAGAGGCATTATTAGAGTTTTCAATGACGATATCTCCACCTTCCATTACGGTCATATCGGTAATATTCCCGATTAGGCGTATGATAAACGGACGAGTATCTTTTCCTTTTTTTATGGCATAAAGAATATTTTGCAAACCAACACACGGATTAGAACTTGCACCTGTTATGTCCATCGATATTGTGTTCTTGGTATTTGGTGTAATGTAGAGAATTACGGCACCAGTTTTTGGGGTTCCATCTGCATTATAACCACCAGGAACTCTGCCTCCATCAAAAGCAAACCCATTACGGTCTTGGGCTAAAACATTTAAATTGCTTGTGGTAGATCCTGATCCTTCAGTTCCTGAGATAACAGGTTTTACTTTGATGGTATAGGCTCCAGCTTTAAGACCCGGAACATCAGCTCTGTAGTAAGAACCGTAGCTTCTGATAAGTTGGTCGTCTATTTTTTTGTCAACCAAACCATTTCCTGTGTAATAAACATTGTACGATTGTGCGTTGCTAACAGGTTGCCATTTTACAAAGGCTGATTCTAGCCATCCTGATGCTTCATTAATTGTTACTTGCTGTGCCCATATTTGCGAACAAAGAAGCAGACAAGTCATAATAAGTAGGTTTTTTTTCATAATTGTGGTTTTTTTAGTTAATAAAGTTTTTTGTGGTTTTTTGTATATCGAAATCAATTGGTTAATTTGTAATCGATTGCATAAAAATAAGTTTAATTTCTTAAATATGTAATAAAATTCACTATTAAAAATTAAAATAGTAATTTTTTGCGCTATAAAATGGTTATTATGTAATAAATTACACTAAATGCAATTTATTACATAATGGGTTTAGAGTGCGCCAAGTATTATTTTTGTTGTATTTTGTAAAGCAGAGAAGAATTAAATTCTTTGATAATAAGATCAAATTTGTGATTTATACTTATTTTAATTATCAAATCAAAAAAGAAAGAAAAAAGCCACTTTTAAAGCAGTCGACTTATAACGTTTGTATTCATAATTTACTTTTTGGTTAAAAAAAATGTCCATTATGCATACTAAAAAAGAGGAAAACTTTTATGAATAGATTGATTGTTTAGAGAAATAAATAAATGGAAAATAGAAGTAGGGGTTGTTTAGAAAAGACGTTGACAATTGGTTTTTATTTCAAACGGTATAAAGTTTAGGAAATAAATGACCATAAAAAAAGCCCTTTTGATTTTTTGAGGGCACTGAAAAACATCCCTTATTTTTGATCAGGTTTATTTTTTAGACAATAAAAAACGCTTATAACAGGATTTAAAAATATCCGTTATAAGC
>NZ_JBNNFM010000046.1:0-32402 GCF_050267765.1 Flavobacterium sp. NPDC079362
ATCTTCCACCGCCTTTAAACTGTGATATAATCTCGGAAATTTCCAACTGTTCAACAACACTGTCTATTAATCGGGCAGAATGATTCTCTGGGATCGGATCATTTGTTGACCAATAATAACAACCATCATAAAAGTAAGTAATGCAAGAATAATTTTGGTTATGGGAGAATTAAAAGTTCTTTGTTTTAAAGTAAGCGTTTCCATTTGGTTTGGTTTAATGATTTATGATGAAGCAAAAGTAGGCTGCTTCAAAATCAAAAAATAGAATGAAATTTGCCTTCTTTATAATTTTTGAAATTGTTTGGGCAAAAATCCCGTTTGACTTTTAAAGGTTCTGATAAAGTGACTCTGATCAGCAAAACCACATTGAAAACCAATTTCTGTCAAATTGCTTCGGTTGGATACTATCAGCGAAAGCGAACGATTTATTTTGATCCTGCGCATATATTCACCCAGGGTACAACCAAAGTATTTAGAAAAATGTTTTGATATCGTAATAGGGTTCAGGTTCAAAACCTGAGCCAGATCCTGCAGGTTTGGATTTTCGTTCCAGCAATCATTTAGTAATTCTTCTAAACTTTTTACCCAAAACGGACTTTTTTCGTATCGTTCTAAATGTGTATTGGCATTCGATAATTGAGCAAACAACATATTGATTGTATCTCCAGAAAAAGCATCTGCAAGAATTGATTCCTTGAAAATTTTTAGAATTAAAAATTTAGAAAGCGTCGTGTTCTGAACTGATTTTTCGATAATAGCTTCAGAAATTTGAAGTTCTTTGAGAAGCGTTTCTTCAATTTCGATATTAATATTTTTAGACGGAAAAAGTGTATCCTGATTCAAATGCAATTCACCGCTATGGTAAAATAATAAAGAACCAGGACCAACAGCTGTATTCGAGTTTTTACGTTTTTCTGCCGTTCCTCCTTTTAGAAAAAGTGTGATGTGCGCATTGATGTGCGAATGCCAGCCTTCGTAAACCTTTTTATGATACTCTGTTTCAACAACAGCAATTCCCTGCATGTTGTTAAAGATGTTTTTGGTATTGCCTAAGTATTTCTCTTTTTCCAGTTCGGACATTATCCAGAATTATGAATGCATTTACAGCAACCAAATTACTACTATTAAAATAAAATAAATAGCAATTTCTTCTAATCCTATAAAGATTGTTGGTTTTGCATAGTTTGTAAGTTTTTATAGATTAATAAAAACATTTTGTAAAAATTAACGCTTGAAGGTTAGTTTTATTAACTAAAATTTAATTGTTTTGTAACAAATTGTAGATTACAACAACTAATTTATAAAATCATTAAACATAAATTATGAATACATTTTCATTCAAATCAGTACTTGCTGCTTCCGTTTTTTTTGTTGGGGCAACAAGCTGTTTTGCACAAGACATTTTAGTGAATTCACTAAAACTAAATGCAAGCGAAAAAAGTAAAGAAGCTTTTAAATTCACTGACGTGATCAATCTTGGAACTACTTCTGTAAAATTGCAAGGTTCATCAGGAACATGTTGGAGTTATTCTACGAATTCTTTCTTAGAATCAGAAATGATTCGTTTAGGAAAACAACCGGTAGAATTGTCTCAGATTTACTCTGCAAGAAATGTTTATGTAGAAAAAGGAGTTAATTATGTTCGTATGCACGGAGCAGTTACTTTAGGCGACGGTGGTGCATTGCATGATGTAATTAATATGTACAAAAAATACGGAACCGTACCAAGAGAAGTTTACACTGGATTGAACTACGGAACTGACAAAAATAAATTTGGAGAAATGGCAGCGCTTATTGAAGGTGTTCTAACTGCTGTGGTTAAAAACCCGAACGGAGAATTAACACCAAACTGGAAAAAAGCGTATACAGCCGTAATCGATTCTTATTTAGGAACTGTGCCGGAAAATTTTGCTTATAAAGGAAAAAACTACACACCACAAACTTTTGCTAAAGAAGTAGTAGGTATTAATCCAGACGAGTATGTAGAGATCTCATCTTTTACAACTTCTCCGTATTACCAAAAAACAACAATGATGGTGCCAGACAACTGGTCATTTGATCAGGTCTACAACGTAAAAGTAAACGACATGACTGATGTTATCGACAATGCTTTGAAAAAAGGATATACTGTAGCCTGGGCAACAGATGTAAGCGAGAAAAGCTTTAGCTGGAAAAATGGTGTTGCATATGTACCAACAAAGAAATTTGATGATATGACTGCCGAAGAAAAAGCAGATATGTTCAACGGACCAAAAGCTGAACCTGAAATTACTGCCGAAATGCGTCAGACTGCATTTGATAACTACACAACTACAGACGATCACGGAATGCACATTATAGGTCTTGCAAAAGATCAAACCGGAAAAGAATATTACATTGTAAAAAATTCTTGGGGTGCAACAAACGACTACAAAGGATATTTGTTTGTGACTAAAAACTTTGTGAGATACAAAACAACTGCTTTGTTATTAAACAAAGGTGGAATTCCAACGGATATCGCTAAGAAATTAGGGGTTTAATTGTCTTAGGTTTTTATAAAATAGAAAAGCGCTGCAATGTTGAATTGTAGCGCTTTTTTATTGATATTTCATAAAGAAGAACTTTTACTTCTCTTTCAACAACTTCTCCAACTTCTCCACTTTTTCTTTTTCAGCTAAAACCAAACGCTAATAAACTTCTATAACTTTATCAAGAGGGTTGAAATTGCAGTTATATGCATTTCCATTAATAATGCTGTTATCATTTAATGTATTTCCAATAATATTCAAAACAGCTTCCTCAGAAAACTTCTTAACTTTAGCCGCTTTAAGTGTTTCTTTGAGGTTTTGTAATATGCTTAAGAGAAAACAACTATCTTTATTCGTTTTTAATTTCACTCCCCTTATCACATTATAATGAGAACACATGCCGTATTTTTTGTCACAATGTGTGTGTTTTCTTCTTATTGTTTTGGGCAGCGTGTAAACAATGCTCAGTTTACTACAGAAAAAGGACAAGTGCGTTCAGAGACAGATAACATTTCTAAAGAAGGTCTTGTTATAGCGGGTTATTATGTCGAAGAAACCATTAATATGGCTTTCGGAAAAACAATTACCAAATACGAAGTTTCCAGATTAAGTATGGTCAATACCTGCGATTTGGGCCCCAATAATACAAGGGTGGTAACTCCTATATATCGAAAATCGAAAATAAAAACAGTTGAATCAGGTTTGCAGTCAAAAGTTTTGGTTGATCCTGTTACCTCAACTATCAAGCCTGTTAAGGTTGAAGTGGTTGCTCAGGCCGAAAGGCCACAATATATTACTGTAGATGTTGTAAATACTTATGCAAAAGTTCTGGATAAAGGTTATAAATCGATTGATATGCTTACTAAAGTTGCAGACAGGGCATACTTTGACGGGGATTTGGTTAATGCGGCTAAATATTACTCAGAATTGTTTAGCATGTCTGAAAAACTAGAGTCGATGTATTACTATCGATATGCTCAAGCATTAAAAGGAATTGGTCAAATGGATAAAGCTGATGAGATGATCAAGTTATTCGAAAGTAAAAAAGCACTCATAAAATAGTCAACGAATTGCTGTGTTGTTTTTGACTAAAATTCTCGAAAGCATTCTCGAAACAAGAATATATTGAACCCAAACAAAGAAAAAGTAACACTTAAACGGTTTTTCAGGTAACTTGAAGTTAGTTTTGGATGTAAGTGCTTGAAAAATATTAAATTGTATTTTTTTTGTTAGTGGTAATTACCTTATTGATTTGTCATGAAAACGTATGTACAATACTTTGTAGCAATTGCATTTGTTTTTTCTTTTTATTCTTTCGGACAAAGTAATGGTCGTGCTTTTGCCCCTGGGAGTATCAAACACGCAATAACAAAATCAAATGATACTGCAAAGAAAGAAGGACTTGTCATAGTAGGTTATTTTGTTGAAGAAACAATTAATATGACTTTCGGAAGAAGAATCACCAAATACGAAGTTTCAAAATTAGAAATGGTGAATACTTATGACCTCGGGCCTAATAATACCAGGGTGGTAACTCCTATATACCGCAAACCAAAGATAAAAACCGTTGATGTAGCATTACAATCAAAAACTTTTGTTGATAGTACTGTAATAAAGATAGAACCAGTCAAAGTCGAAGTAATTGCAGTAACCGAAGCGCCCAAATACTTAACGATAGATGTAGTCGATACGTATGCTAAAGTTTTAGACAAAGGATACAAATCTGTAGAGATGCTTATAAAAGTGGCAGACAGGGCTTATTTTGATGGCGATCTGGTAACGGCTGCTAAATATTACGAAGAGCTGATTGGTATGAATTCAGATTTATATGCGATGTATTATTACCGCTACGCAGAATCCCTAAAAGGCATCAACGAAATAGGAAAAGCAAATGAAACAATGCTATTGTTCGAAAGTAAAAATGTAGGCAATAATGTAGTGAGACATAATAAGCTCGTCAGAAACTAATGGCTAATAATAAAACTGTCTCAACACAAATATTACGATAATAAATTCGTAAAGTGTTCATCATCTCGATGTGATCCTGAGCACCAAAAACACTGATAAAATGATTGAATAAATGTAGTCCAACAAAATCGTAATTGTTAGTCCTGATATGTAGTGAAGATTCTTTATTGTCATTTATCTTATCGGTTTATTTGTGGCGGTTTGTTCAATATAATAAACTTTTACGCTTGATTCGATTTAGATTTGATCCAGCTAAGATAAATTAATAATTATAGCTTATGTTTTGAGATTCCAGAGGCTTTGGAATTGATCCAGCATTTAGAAGTCAATTTAGAGGAGTACGAAAAGTAGATTTTTTCTTATTCAGATTATCTAATCTTTTTGGTTAATCCCCAGCTTTTGCGTTTGATCCCTTTTTTTACCAAAAATCTGTCAAAGTTGTCAAATGACAAATTTTCCATTTTTTAATAAATTATCATGAAGTACTGATTGGCTATGGTATTAAAAGAGAAAAGACCTTACATTGCTGTAAAGTCTTTTTTAATAAGCTCCCTCTCTTGGGCTCGAACCAAGGACCCTCTGATTAACAGTCAGATGCTCTAACCAACTGAGCTAAGAAGGAATCACCTTAAAGGTAAATATGTTTGCTAAAAAAAAGTTGCTCCCCCTCTTGGGCTCGAACCAAGGACCCTCTGATTAACAGTCAGATGCTCTAACCAACTGAGCTAAGGAGGAAGATGTTGTTCTTTTTAGCGAGTGCAAATATAGAGCATTTTTTAGTTTCTCAAAAATATTTTGACACTTTTTATCAAATATTTTTACTTGCCTACAATTGCTTTGTAGATATCGTTTCCGTTAGCAAACAAAAGCAGTCCTATAAGTAAAACGAAGCCAACTACTTGGGCGTTTTCAAGGAATTTATCACTTGGTTTTCTGCCACTAATTATTTCGTATAATAAAAACATCACATGCCCTCCATCAAGAGCAGGAATTGGCAATAAATTCATAACTCCAAGCATAATCGACAATAAAGCAGTGATCGACCAGAATACTTCCCAGCTCCAAGTGCTAGGAAAAATGTTGAAAATTGCCGCAAAACCACCCACTTGTTTGTAAGCTTTAGTTTCTGGGTTAAAAATCATTTTAAGTTGTTTTCCGTAACTTACTAATTGATCCTTCCCTTTTGTTAGTCCAACCGGGATTGATTCAATTAAACTGTAGTTTTTAGTGCTTACTTTATAGTATCCTAGTTTTTCTAAAGATGCCATATCTAATCCGCCTGGTATTACACCTACTGTTCCTTCGTTAGAAACTTTAACTGTAATAGGTGTTTCTTTTAAATCGCGCAATACAACAGCAGGAATGGTTTTTCCTTTGTTATTAGCTAACACTGCTTTTGCCTCGTCAAAATATTTCACTTTTTCTCCATTAAGAGAAAGAATTAGATCTTTTGTTTTTAAATTTTGATTAGGAGATTCGTCAGTAACTTTTCCAATTGCAAAGGGCACGCGAATACCAACTAATAAACCTTTTTCATGTTTAGATAACTGATCAACAAAATCATTTGGTATGTTAATAGTTTGTTGTTGTCCGTTTCTTTCAATTAAAACTTGTTTAGCCATGATGATATTCATGTTTAACTCTTTGTCAAAATTTTCAACTTTTTTTCCATCGATAGAAATAAGTTTATCGCCAGTCTTAAAACCAGCTTTAAGCATTACAGGGTTTTCAATCAATACACCATCTTTCAGGTCAGTATTCGCTACATAAGTATCGCCATAAGCAAACGCCATTCCTATATAGATGATAAATGCCAGAATAAAGTTTACTGTAACACCACCCAACATAATAATCAAACGCTGCCATGCCGGTTTAGAACGAAATTCCCAAGGTTGTGGAGGCAAAGCCATTTGGTCCTTGTCCATACTTTCGTCGATCATTCCTGAGATTTTTACATAACCTCCAAGCGGTAACCATCCGATTCCGTATTCCGTATCGCCAATTTTCTTTTTTAGAAGAGAATATTTAACATCAAAAAATAAGTAAAATTTTTCGACTCTTGTTTTAAATAATTTTGCGGGGATAAAATGCCCTAATTCGTGAAGAATAATAAGTAAAGATAAACTCAATAGAAATTGAGAGAGTTTGATAACTATATCCATTTTGTATTTTTAGTTCGTAATTTAACGCACAAAAGTAGCGTTTCTATTTTAATTTAAGACCGCAAGATAACACTTAAGGTTTTAAATTCTTGTTAATAAATGACCTTGCTTCTCTATAAATTTAGCAAAGCTTCTTTTGCTCTTACCTATTAGTAAATTATTTGTGGTTTATGTTACAAATATCTTATTCTAGTACTTTTAAAATATGTTAATTAATAAACATTTAGATTTCTAGTTTTAGCAAGAAGCCTTAACTTTACTTTTTTAAACGTTATCGCAATCAATAGATCGCATACAATCATTAAAAAGTTATAACTATGGCTTCATTATTATTTTCTCCGCTTACTATAAAAAAAATTACCTTGAAAAATAGAATTACGATTTCGCCTATGTGTCAATACTCGGCGATTGACGGATTTGCAAACGATTGGCATTTGGTTCACCTGGGAAGTCGTGCCAGCGGTGGTGCAGGTTTGATTATTCAGGAAGCTACAGCAGTTTCTTCCGAAGCCAGAATTTCTCCTTCGGACCTTGGAATCTGGAAAGACGAACACATTGAAAAACTAAAAACAATCAACGAATTTATTATTTCTCAAAATTCGATTCCCGGAATTCAGTTGGCACATGCCGGACGAAAAGCAAGTGTTTCAATTCCGTGGGAGGGCAATAAAAAGTTAGGTTTCGCTCAGGGCGGATGGCAGACAGTTGCTGCGAGTGCGATTCCGTATCATGATGATGAGCCATTTCTTCCTGAAGCTTTAGATAAAAATGGAATTCAGAAAGTGATTTCAGATTTTAAAACAGCAACCAAAAGAGCTGTTGAAGCCGGTTATCAGGTAATGGAAATTCATGGTGCACATGGTTACTTATTGCATCAGTTTTTATCTCCATTAACCAATGTGAGAACGGATGAATACGGTGGAAGTTTTGAAAACAGAATCCGTTTTACGCTTGAAATTGTAGAAGCTGTTCAGTCAGAATGGCCGTCAGACTTGCCTTTACTTGTTCGTATTTCAGCGACAGATTGGGCAGAAGGAGGATGGAATCCTGAAGAATCGGTAAAACTTTCAAAAATCTTAAAAGAAAAAGGAGTAGATTTAATTGATGTTTCATCAGGCGGATTGGTTTCGCATCAAAAAATTGAATTAAAACCAGGATATCAGGTTTCATTTGCCGAAAAAGTTAAAAAAGAAGCTTCAGTTTTAACCGGAGCAGTGGGTCTAATTACCGACGCAAAACAAGCCGAAGCAATTTTAGAAACAGGTCAGGCAGATTTAGTTTTATTTGCCAGAGCCTCCTTAAGAAATCCGAATTTACCATTAGATTTCGCCAGAGAACTAAACGACGATATTCAATGGCCAAAACAATACGAACGCGCTAAAATTTAAACATAAGTTTTTTTGATTTAAACCATTGAGAGATTAAGAAAAATTAAGTTTGATTGCTTGCTAATCTTAATTTTTTTAATAGTTAGAAAAAAATGAACTTTATTTTAAATAAAGACAATATTATAACAGAATATTTTAATTTAAACTATTTATAGGGAAAGCTTAATTTTCTTAATCTCTTAATGGTTAGAAAACATAGATTTAATTGTAAAAAAGATATCAAATGCAAAAAATAAGAACAGCACTATTATCATACGGAATGTCAGGGAAAGTTTTTCATGCTCCGTTTTTAAATATCCACCCGGGATTTGAATTATTAGGATCTTGGGAAAGAAGTAAAAAATTAATTCAGGAGGATTATCCCGCAGTAAAAAGTTATCCAACAATCGACGAATTATTAGCTGACGATGTCGATTTGGTAATCGTAAATACACCTGTAGGAACACACTACGAATATGCTAAAAAAGTATTATTGGCAGGAAAACATGCCGTTGTCGAAAAGGCATTTACTACAACCGTTGCCGAAGCCGAAGAATTAGTTGCAATTGCCAAAGAAAAAGGTCTGAAATTATCCGTTTTTCAAAACAGAAGATGGGATAGTGATTTTAAAACCGTTCAGAAAGTAATTAAAGAAGGTGTTTTAGGAGATTTAGTCGAAGCAGAATTCCATTTTGACAGATACAATCCATTATTGAGTCCAAAAGCACACAAAGAAACCGTGAATGACGGAGCCGGAATCCTCAAAGATTTAGGCCCGCATTTAATCGATCAGGCGGTTTGTTTATTTGGTTCTCCTAGGTCAGTTTTTGCAGATATACGCTGTACAAGAGAAAATTCTTTGGTAGACGACTGGATTGATTTATTATTGATTTATGAAGATTTCAGAGTGCGATTAAAAGCCAGCTTCTTTGTTAGAGAAGCAAATCCTGCATACACAATTCATGGCAAAAAAGGATCTTTATTAAAACCACGCGGCGATGTTCAGGAAGATGAATTAAAATTGGGCAAAAAGCCAAACTTAGAATCGTGGGGAACAGAGTCAGAAACTTTGCAGGGACTTTTGCATACAGTAATTGACGGAAAAGAAATTCGCGAAAAGATTCCAACACTTCAGGGAAATTATTTTTCATTCTTTGATGGTGTTTACGATTCAATTGCAAACGATAAATCAGAACCGGTTACAGCACAAGATGGTGTAAAAGTGATGCAAATTATCGAAGCTGCAATTGCGAGTCATGCACAGCAAAAAGTGATCAATTTGTAGATAAAATTGCCCACGGGTTTTACGGATGAAACAGATTGACGCAGATTTTTTTATTAATCCTTTTAATCTTTTATCGCAATGGCTATTGGCAATGTCAATGAGTCAAGGAAAAATCTATCCCGAAGCTTCGGGACTTTGCGCGAATTTTTTAGTTATAATTGTCTTTAAAAAAGCTTAACTTAATGACATTGGGCTATCGGGAGTGACAAAAAAACAAATTACCCTTGTTGTTTAAATCTTAAGACGCACTGCAGTGCGTCTCTATAGAAAATAGTAAGAAAATCTGCGTCAATCCGTTTCATCCGCCTAATCTGTGGGCATAAAAAAACTTTTGTCTCTTTGCTTCTCAGAACCTTTGCCTCTTAAAATTTATAAACATACAACGTTATAAATTTAGGAACTAGTAGGGTTGTATAGTCTGTAAAGTTGCTTTTTAGTATTTTTGCAGTATAAAATTCAAAATCCATCAATTTGTTTAGTTTCAATCCATTATCGTTATTTCAAACCAAAGGAAAAATTAAGAAAGTTTATAGAGAAGCGAAAGCGTCTTATTTAAACCGAATTCGATTTGCTGTGGGAATGTTTTATTTTGGGATGGGTTTAAGTTTTGCAACCTGGGCAAGCCGAATTCCGGATATTAAAACTGCTCTTCATTTGACCGAAGGTGATCTGGGTTCTATTCTTTTTGCACTTCCGGTAGGGCAATTGATCGTGATGCCTTTTTCAGGAAAAATGGTTACCAAGTTTGGCAGCCATAGAATTTTGGTATTCTCTCTGATAATGTATGTTTTATGTCTTGCCAATTTAGGTTTGGCAACATCAGCATTGCAGCTCTCCTTAGGATTATTTCTATTTGGAGTATTTGGTAATCTTGCCAACATTGCTGTTAATACACAAGGTGTTTACACCGAAGTCCTTTTTAAAAAAACAATCATGTCTTCTTTTCACGGAATGTGGAGTTTTGCCGGATTTAGTGGAGCTTTGGTAGGTTTGGGAATGCTAACCTTAAAGCTGACACCTTTTCATCATTTTTTAATCGTGGGTGGAGTTGTGCTTTTAATGGTTGCTTTTAATTTTAGATTTCTGGTCAAAGCCAAAGAAAAAATAAAGAATAAAACGACCGAAAAGAAAAAGTTGTTTGTAAAACCAGACAGTTCTTTACTATGGCTGGGAGTAATTGGTTTTTGCAGTATGGCAAGCGAAGGTGTAATGTTTGACTGGAGCGGCGTTTACTTTAAAGATGTTGTAAAAGCACCCGGACCTTTGGTTATTTTAGGATATACTTCGTTTATGATTATGATGGCCAGCGGACGATTTTTAGGCGATGGGCTAATCAATAAATTTGGTCGTGAACGCGTTATGCAAATTAGTGGGGTAATGATTTCAGTCGGACTTTTCACGGCAGTTTTTCTTCCTTATATCATTCCGTGTACACTTGCTTTTATGTTGGTTGGTTTGGGAGTTGCAACAATTGTTCCTACTGTTTATAGTATGGCGGGAAAAAACCCTTCAGTTCCACCGGGAGAAGCCTTGACCATTGTTTCAAGTGTGAGTTTCCTTGGTTTTTTAATGGGACCTCCTGTTATTGGGCATATTGCAGAAGCTTTTGGACTTCAATTTTCTTTTGCTTTCATCGGAATCTTTGGCGTCTTGATTGCTTTTATGGTTTCTAAAATAAGAATATCAGAATAGATTCTTTACCCTTCAAATTAATGAATTAAGCTTCTTGAAAGAGTAAGTTCATATAAATCAATTTTTATTTAATAAAAATTTAACAGGAAAATATTTCCATATTGTTTTTTGTCTATATTTGAATTTAAATCTACCACAAATCTTTTTCCAAAGACCAATTTAATTTTTTGATTCAGAGTTGAAATGTTTTGTAGCAAGACAAATTAACCTGAAAATTATTGATCAAATTAAATTGGGTTTTTATGAGAAGAAATTATATGCTTGTTTTTATTTTATTGTCTTTTGGTGTCACTTTTGCACAAGAAGAAGCTATTTTCACAGGAACAGTGATTGATGCAAAGACACAAAATCTTCTTGAAATTGTGGTGGTAAGTATTCAAAATTCTTCCATCACACAACTCACAACCGTACAAGGAAAATTCGAATTGCATTCTTCCATAAAAGGAGAGCAATTACTATTATTGCACAGTCAGAGCTATAAAGATTTGCTTTTAAAAGTAAATTCAAATTCAGGACAAACAGTAGATCTCGGGATATTACAATTAGAAGATAATTTTTCTGATGATGTACCTGCAATTCTAATCACATTATTAGACGCTGATTTATCAGATTACAATAGTTCATCAGAGTATTGTAGAAAAAGTGTCAAAATTGTGGAAAAGTATGTTGTATGCGGGAAATGGTTACGCCGAATTTAATACCACAAGTATAACAGCTGCCGA
Source organism: Flavobacterium sp. NPDC079362 (assembly GCF_050267765.1). Taxonomy (NCBI): domain Bacteria; kingdom Pseudomonadati; phylum Bacteroidota; class Flavobacteriia; order Flavobacteriales; family Flavobacteriaceae; genus Flavobacterium; species Flavobacterium sp. NPDC079362. Next base: position 11,704 of record NZ_JBNNFM010000046.1, read on the forward strand.
AAATGTTGCCTGGTTGGATACACCAAAAAGAAATATGAACGAATATAAAAATGCTGTGCTTTCTTTTAGAAGTGCACAACATATTTTAAAGTCGATTCGCCATTAAATTCTTTAGAAGTTTATATCTCTACGAATTTTGATGGATCTAATGTTACTAAGGCAAAAAGGACAATATTATCCGCAAATTTTCCTTCATTGTCTACACCTACAAGACAATTTATAAGTTCAGGAGGAATAGATTTGTCTGCGTATTCAGGAAATATTCATATTGCATTCAAATATATAGGATCAGTTAAAGACAAAACACTGAATGGTGCTTTTATGGTAGATGATGTTAAAATTTTTGGTAAAAAATACAAGGATTTTTTTAAATGTGCAGTTAATGTGTTGATTTTTAGTCGATAATTTAATAGTATATTGTTTTTGAAATTTAAACTGTTAAATTTTAATTGAATTTTGTATTTTGGTCATCCCAAATCAATACAAAATACCACATGAAAACCTACTTTATCGCCATCATGATGATGGTCTTTCCATGCTTGTTGCACAGTCAGGATCAAAATGCGCCTGTAAAATTAAAACAAATTAACATTGTAAAAACAAATTACCAGAACTCTAAAGATGGTGAAATTGTAAATAAAACTATTGGTTTTAAAGAAGGAAAAATTCAAACCATTACTACTTCAGATGTTGTTCAGCATTTTTTTTACAACACAAAAGGATTGTTGGATATGACTGTAAAAGATAAAATAGGCAGCGAATGGAAAGAGGTTGTAAATTATACTTATGATGCCGATAATAATATTACAAAATTCGTTAAAAAATATCAGGAAGGAAATGACAATATTACCAAAGTGGTTACTTTTTTCTACGAAGGAGCAAGAGTAAAAGTGACTACCAAGAAAAGTACAAATCACCAGAACCTCTTGGATGATATCGAGTATATAGTCGAAAATGGTATCATTGTAAGACGTACTTCACGAGATAGGAATAAAGCAATTATTGGTAAAATTGAATATGCTTATAACAATGATAATGTGGTAAGACACAAAGGTCTTGTGGGTGATAAAATATCTAAAACCTATACATTTGATGATAAAAAATCTGTAGATGCATTAATTGTCCAGAATTTATTTGGGGATAATTATAAAGTAATTGTACCCATGATTTCGTATCACGAAGAAGAGTTTAGTTTTGAAGCAATATCGTATAATAACGAAATGAATTTTAGTCCGTCATCAACAGTTTTAGTTGGGGTGAGCAGAAAATACAAATACAATAAATTAAACTTCCCGATTTCTTGTTCTCAGGTAGAAGAAAACGGAATTGTGAAAACAGAAAAGACTTTTATTTACGAATAAAAACAACCTTATTTAAGGACTTGAAACCATTTGAAAATTAAGTATTGTTAAGATTAAATTCTTATTTATTCTTAATTTTTTAAATGGTTTGATTGTTTATAGAGGTACTAATTTTCCAAATGGAACTTAAAAACGAAATTCTATAAGCGTTAGTACCTTACAAATCATTAAATTTGCATCTTATTCAAAGCTATGTTAGAAAAAGAAATTATAAATTTTGAGAGAACCGCCATCGTTGGTATTGTAACTCAAAATCAAAGTGAAGAAAAACTTAACGAATATCTGGATGAATTAGAGTTTTTGACTTTTACCGCTGGCGGTGAAGTGATAAAGCGCTTTTCTCAAAAAATGGAACGTCCAAATCCTAAGACTTTTGTTGGAACAGGGAAAATTGAAGAAATCAATCTTTTTGTAAAAGAAAACGACATATCGACTTTAGTATTTGATGATGAATTATCACCATCGCAACAGAAAAATATATCTAAAATCATAGATTGTAAAATCTTAGACAGAACGCACCTTATTCTTGATATTTTTGCCCAGAGAGCCGAAACGTCTTATGCAAGAACACAAGTAGAGTTAGCACAATGTCAGTATTTATTGCCTAGGCTTTCTGGTATGTGGACTCACCTTGAACGTCAAAAAGGTGGTATTGGAATGCGTGGACCCGGAGAAACTGAGATTGAAACAGACAGACGTATTGTTCGTGACCGAATTGCTCTCCTTAAAGAGAAAATAAAAACGATCGACAAACAAATGGGCGTGCAACGCAGTAATCGTGGTGCAATGGTTCGTGTGGCTCTGGTAGGATATACAAATGTTGGGAAATCGACATTGATGAACGCAGTTGGTAAAAGTGATGTTTTTGTTGAGAATAAATTATTCGCAACTCTTGACACAACAGTTAGAAAAGTGGTGATTAAAAACTTGCCATTCTTATTGTCAGATACAGTAGGTTTCATTAGAAAGTTACCAACTCAATTAGTTGATTCTTTTAAAAGTACATTAGATGAGGTTCGCGAAGCTGATTTATTGTTGCATGTTGTCGATATATCCCATCCTGATTTTGAAGATCATATTGAATCTGTAAATCAAACCTTGTTAGAAATCAAGAGTAATGATAAACCAACGATTATGGTTTTTAATAAAATTGATGCCTACAAACATTTGACAATCGACGAAGACGATTTGATTACAGAGAAAACAAGAAGACATTACACACTTGACGAATGGAAACAAACCTGGATGAGTAATGTTGGTCAGAATAAGGCGTTGTTTATTTCTGCAACAAATAAAGAAAATTTTGAGGAATTCAGAGAAGTAGTCTATGAAGCAGTTCGCCAGATTCATATCACGAGATTTCCATATAATAAGTTTTTGTATCCTGATTATAAAGATGCAATCGAGAAAGAAGAAGAAGAAGAGCAAGAGTAAAATTTACCGCAAAGAGCGCAAAAAATTATATTAAAGGATCTTCAAAAAATACAAAGTTCGCAAAGCTAAATTTAGATCTGGCTTTGCGAACTTTGTGTTTTATAAAAATAAGCTTTTGTAAAATTTTTTGCGCTCTTTGCGGTAAATTTCTTAGAGCAGCTTTTGGATTAAAACCCAAAATTAACTCCTAAACCAAAGACTTCTCTGGTTTGGAAACCACTAAAAGCATTGTCATCATAAATAGCCTGGAAGGATAAGTTGGCAGATAAAAATTTGTTTACTTTCATAATAATATTAAGAGAGTAGTTGATATCTACGTTTTGAGGATCTTTTAGATAATTAGAATATAAATTCAAAGTATTTTCTGCAGTTACGTTCGTCATGATGGCAAGTTTGTAATAAACTGAAGCATAAAAACCTAATTCGTAAAGCATGGTTTTGTTAGCATCTACACCAAAATAGGCGCCATCAACATATGGTAAACCTGTTCCCTGATCGATTCCAGATGTATAAGCACCGTCGACAAAAGTGAATTTTGAGGTTAAAGGGGCAAAGTTTATTTTAAGATTATCATCTTTTGTCCAGTAAATACCAGGACCCGTAGTAAGATAACCCGGTGACATAAATTTGGTGTTTTCAGTTCTGATTTCTTTTCCATTCTCATCCTTGCCATATAAATAACCTGTTGAAAACTGAGTTCTGAAATTCAGAAAATAAGAATAATACCATTGACCAAAAGCGCGCTTCCCTACAATTGAATTGAATTCAAGACGGTCATCAGTCTTTTTTTCATAGTCGGCATTTTTAGTTTGCAAAAGCCCGTAAGAAGCCAAAACTTTATTGTCCCAGGTAAGATCATTTTTTTTGTAATTGAAATCGTAGTTGATTCCTAAAGTTCCTGAAAAGCTATCTTCTCCTCCGGCAATCCAGTTATTGAAGCTTGATTGATTTAGTAAAAGCGAAACGGTTCCTTTTGCTTTCCAGCCTTCGCCTTCGATAGTGTCATTTATTTTTTTTACTGCTTTTTCAGTATTCTGAATTAGCTCTTTTTCTGAGTTTTGGGCTTGAACAAAAGTTAAATTCGCTACAATAAAAAGTAATAACGCTAGCTTTCTCATGGTATATAGTTTAAATGTGTAAGAACAAATATACTAAAAAAGCGTTAAAAGGCAGAGGGATATTGATTCTGTAAGAAAGTTATTTTCTGGATTCTTTATATAAAGGTACTGCTGAACAAGCTTCTCCGTACATAATACTTCTTGCAAAAGGTTGCAAATAAGTTGCTGCTAAAATATAAGCACGGGTTGGAACCGGTTTTTTAGAGCAGCCTTTTATGATAACAGGTTTGTTTTGGTATTCAGAATAATCGAGTTTGCTTAAGAGTTCTTCATACAAACTCGCATCAAGATCTTCGATAGTTCCGTTAACTACCTTTTTAGCATAAGGAGCCAGTTGAATCGCTACCAAAATAGACGACCAGGCAGGAACTATAGCATCGGTGCTACAATTTACAGCCACATATTGATCTTGATATTGAGACCAATCGTGATTTTTAAGATGTTCTCTAAAGTCTTTTTCTTTTAATAAAAAACCTTCCAAAAGCCATTGCGAAATGTCAATTTGAACACGTATCCCTTTTGGATAATAATCCTCAAGATCAAAAACTTCTAAGGCACTATTGGCAACTTTATTGATGATTTCTTCCATATGAAAAGATAGTTTCAGGTTTCAAGTTTCAGGTTGCGTTAACTTGAAACCTTAAACAAATTTTATTAAAGCATTCCTAATTCTAATTTTGCTTCTTCGCTCATTAAATCTTTACTCCAGGGCGGATCGAAAGTAATTTCAACATCAACCTCTTTTATATTTTCGATTGTTTTTACTTTTTCTTCTACTTCTCTTGGCAAACTTTCCGCAACCGGACAGTTTGGAGATGTTAATGTCATCAGGATTTTTACTTCGTAATCTGTGTTTACCATTACGTCGTAAATCAATCCTAATTCGTAAATATCAACAGGAATCTCCGGATCGTAAATGCTTTTTAAAACTTTTACAATTGATTCTCCTAATTCGTTTGTGTCTATTTCTTGTTCCATTTTTTTGTTTTTGTTTTTTTTCACCAGATAAGTGATGTAAGTTCATTTAAATAGCATTCTTTTTCTTACCATTAAGATATTAAGAAAATTAAGTTTTACTTCTTTGTGAAAATTAATGCTTTGACTATTTGAGATAAGAAAAATTAAGTTTTACTTCTTTATGAAATTTAATGTCTTAATGGTTCAAATTAAAAAACATTATGTTTAAAATTTTAATTTTTATTTTTTGAATCAAAAGCCAAGGCGTACATTTTGATGTTTTTAATCATCGAAACCAGTCCGTTTGCACGAGTGGCAGATAAATGTTCTTTTAATCCAATTTCGTCAATAAACTGAGTATCCGCATTTATAATGTCTTCCGCTTTTTGATTAGAGAAAGCACGAATTAAAATGGCGATAATTCCTTTGGTTAGAATTGCATCGCTATCCGCGGTAAATACAATTTTATCGTCTTTTTGCTCGCCTTGCAGCCAAACTTTCGATTGACAGCCTTTGATTAAATTTTCGTCCGTTTTATATTCTTCTTTGATTAACGGAAGACTTTTTCCTAATTCGATGATGTACTCATAACGTTGCATCCAATCATCAAACATTGAAAATTCTTCAATTATTTCGTTTTGTATTTCTTTTATTGTCATAATTATTCTTTCGTAAAATCAACCAGCAAATTTACCAATTTTTCTATTTCCTTAGGAGGATAGCCATTGTCGAAACCCGCAGTTTCATATGTTTTCTGGTTGTGAATTATCTTTAAATTCCCAATTGCAGCACCATCATGAAATCGTTTTTCAGTTGGTCCTTTTAAATTTGGAACATTTTCTAAATTAATTTTTGAAAACTCAGCTACGATCTGTTTCCATTTCGCGTCGCTTATTTTACTTTCTGTCGGCTGAGTATTTCTGCCATTGGTAACTGAAACTGTTTTGTTTTGAACAAGTATTACTTTGTAAATTCCTCTGGAAACCGCAGAATATTCGATTTGTGTTGTTGTCATATCATTCGCTTTTTGACTTACACAACTCGTTCCAATGAAAATCGTTAAGAGTAATAATGATAATGTTCTCATAAAAAAGTTTTTTAGCTTAACATCGTTTTCGCCTTCTTAACCGCTTCGACCATTACATCAATTTCTTCTATAGTATTGTAAAAAGAAAACGAAGCACGAATCGTTCCCGGAATACAGAAAAAGTTCATAATAGGTTGTGCACAATGATGTCCGGTTCGAACTGCAATTCCTAGTTTATCGATAATAGAGCCAATATCATAAGGATGAATTCCGTCTATATTAAACGAAACTACAGAAGCTTTATTTTTTCCGGTTCCATAAATTTTCAGGCCTTCTATCTCTAACAAGCGTTTTGTAGCGTGTTCTAATAACTTTTCTTCTTGTTTTTGTATGTTATGAAAACCAATGTTGTTTAAATAATCAACAGCAGTTCCTAAAACAATTCCACCAGCAATATTTGGAGTTCCGGCTTCAAATTTATGAGGAAGATCAGCATAAGTTGTTTTCTCGAAAGTAACTTCCTTGATCATTTCTCCACCACCCTGATAAGGAGGTAATTTGTTAAGCCATTCTTCTTTTCCGTATAAAATTCCGGTTCCGGTAGGACCACACATTTTATGTCCGGAAAAAGCATAAAAATCACAATCTAAATCCTGAACATCCGGTTTTAGATGAGGAACAGCCTGTGCACCATCAATTAAAACAGCAGCGCCAACAGCGTGTGCTTTTTCGATTATAAATTTGATAGGATTAATGATTCCTAATGCATTAGAAATATGATTTACCGTTATGACTTTGGTTTTTTCTGAAAGTAGCGCCTCAAAAGCGTCCATAATCAATTCTCCATCTTCGTTCATCGGAATCACTTTTAAAACTGCTCCCGTTTTCTCGCATAACATTTGCCATGGCACAATATTACTATGGTGTTCTAAAGAGGAAACTACAACTTCGTCGCCTGGTTTTAGAATTGAAGCAAAACCATTCGTTACTAAATTGATTCCATGCGTAGTTCCTGAAGTAAAAAGTACTTCGTGAGAGAACTTTGCATTGATATGATGTTGGATTTTTACCCTTGATATTTCGTATGCATCAGTTGCCAACTGACTTAGTGTATGCACACCACGGTGAATGTTGGCATTTATTTCCTGATAGTATTTCGCCTCAGCATCAATCACAATTTGTGGTTTTTGTGAGGTTGCTCCGTTATCGAAATATACCAATGGTTTTCCGTTTACTTTTTCCGAAAGTATCGGAAATTCAGCTCTTATTTTTTGGATGTCTAACATGTCTTATTTAGAAAAATTCTATCTACAAAAGTACTAAATCTAAATTGGTTTCTCCATCAAAACTATAATTTCCTTTTATGGTACTATCAATTCAAGGGCTGATTATTGATTCTATAACATTAATTTAAGATTTGTAAATGATTTGAAATTCAAAATGTGATTTCGATATTAATATCATGATTGTAAATTATTTATATTGCAGTAAAAATAACTGTCAAATACCATGAAGAAAATCCTCAAATTACTTGCGCTTGTTTTACTTATTGTAGTTTTTTATTTTGGATTTACCACTTATCCAAAGCTTGAATTGATCTCCGGCTTTTCGGCCAAAAGTATCGCCTCAGGACATTTTTTAGATCACCGATCGAAAGAATTAATTGAGAAAAGTGATAATGATATTCCGTTAATGGAATTAGCAACAAATACAATTGATGAAGCCGGGAAATTTGCAACCTCTTCAGTTTACGGTTTAAAAGAAAGAAAAGCCATTTATCGGGAAGGTTTAGGAGCAACTTTAATTGATGATGATTATGATGTTTCGAAACCGTATTTACTACCTAAACGAACTAAATTAGTTAACAATCTTTATTTTCCTTATGGGAATAACGCGTCAAAAGACACCTTATTTTCTAATATCGATTATTCGAAATTAAAGAAAGCAGTTGATGATTCGTTTGATAAAAACGGTCTAAAAGCAAAACGTACACGAGCCGTTGTGGTTTTGTATAAAGATAAATTGATAGCCGAAAAATATGATACAGGTTTTAATAAAGACAGTAAGATTTTAGGGTGGTCGATGACAAAAAGTATTACCAATTCTGCTTTTGGAGTTTTGTCAAAGCAAGGCAAAATTGATATATATAAACCCGCTCCAATTGCGGAGTGGCAAAATGATGAACGAAAAATTATTACTATAAACGATTTGCTTCACATGAATTCCGGCCTAGAATGGGAAGAGAATTATAGTAAAATTTGCGATGCTACAATAATGCTTTTTCAGTCCGGGGATATGGCAAAAGTGCAACGCGAAAAACCAGCTCAGTTTAAACCCAACACTCATTGGAATTATTCCTCAGGAACGACCAATTTATTATCCGGAATTTTAAAAAGCCATTTTAAAACGCAACAAGAATATCTTGATTTTTGGTACAGCGCCGTAATCGACAAAATAGGAATGAATTCAATGATTGTAGAGCAGGATATGGCAGGAACTTTTGTAGGTTCATCTTATGCCTGGGCAACTGCTAGAGATTGGTCTAAATTTGGATTGTTATATTTACACAAAGGAAACTGGAATGGAGAGCAAATTCTGGACGAAAGCTGGGTAAAATATTCTGCAACACCCACTAATACTTCTAAAGGAGCTTATGGAGCGCAATTTTGGTTAAATGCCGGAGGAAAATTTCCCGATGTTCCTCGCGATATGTTTTATTGCAGTGGATATCAAGGGCAAATGGTAGCGATTATTCCGTCTCTGGATATGGTAATTGTAAGAATGGGATTGAAAGAAGAGGATCAGGGATTTGATTTTAATGGCTTTTTGAAGGGGATAATTGATAGTGTGAAAAAATAATTTTAATGGAATATATTGAAATAAGAAGAAACGTATTGTTGTCAATTCAAAGAGCGCTATTAGGAATGATATATCCTGAAATCAGAGCTATTGCGGTTGGATTTGAAGGATTGCGAAAACTAACTGTTATTTATTATCTGGACAGAGAACCTAATAGTGACGATTTTGAAAATATTAGTGATGTGACAGCAGAAATTTTATCAGATATTAGTTTTTCTGAAGTAGAAGAAAAATGTTTTTTTTCAGATGAAATAATTGCTAAGCTTGATAATCTAGATTCATGGGCCTACGTAAGAAAAGAAAATTGAATCGCAAAGAGCACAAGGTAAAAAGCGCAAAGTTCGCAAAGTCTAATAATTAAACCTTGCGAACTTTGCGTAAATCTTAGCGAACCTTGCGGTTAAGCTTTCTACAAATCAAATCCTAAATTCACGCCCAATTTCGTAGCGATGATTTTAGTAATTCTTTGTTTCAGTTCAGGTATTTTAATGCTTTCGATAACAGCATTTGAGAATGCGTACATCAACAAAGCTTTAGCTTCTTTTTTCGGGATTCCACGTGATTGCATGTAGAACATTGCAGTTTCGTCAAGTTGTCCAACAGTACAACCGTGAGAACATTTTACATCATCAGCAAAAATTTCTAATTGTGGTTTTGCATTGATAGTTGCTTTATCGCTCAATAAAATATTATTGCTTTTTTGGAAAGCATTTGTTTTTTGAGCTTCTTTTTCTACCAATACTTTTCCGTTGAAAACACCTGTTGAGCGATCAGAGAAAATTCCTTTATAATCCTGGAAACTTTCGCAATTTGGCGTTGCGTGGTTGACCAAAGTATAATGATCTACGTGTTGTTTTTCGCCAATAATAGTGATTCCGTTTAGTGTACTTGTCAATCTTTCACCAAAATGATAAAAGTTCAAATTGTTACGGGTCAGATTTCCCCCAAACGAAAAAGTATGTACATAAACATGACTTTCCTGTTGTTGCGAAACGTAAGTATTGTCGATTAAATTCGCCTCGATATTATCGTTTTGAATTTTATAATGATCTACAATAGCACGTTTTTGAGCAAAAATCTCAGTAACCGAATTGGTTAAAACCGGATTTTCATTCAAACTCTGGTGACGCTCGATAATCTGAACATGAGAATTCTCTCCAACAATAATCAAATTTCTAGGCTGAACCAATAACGCAGCTTCATTACCTGTAGAGAAATACATGATTTCAATTGGCTTATCAGCGACTTTCTTTTGAGGAATATTGATAAAAGCTCCTTCACTTGCAAAAGCAGTATTCAACGAAGTCAAACTTTCGTCTTTGCTGGCAATTTGATTGAAGTATTTGTCAATAACCATTTTATATTTTGGTTTGGTCAATGCCGATGACATCAAACAAACGTCGATTCCGTCATGTGTTGTAGAAGACAAATGTGAGCTAAAAACACCATCGATAAACACTAATTTATAAGTGTCGATTTCATGTAAAAAATATTTTTTTACCTGATTAAATTCGATTGCATTTTCTTCTTTTGGAAAAACCGTAAAGTCATTTTTTAAGATGGCGTTTAGCGATGTATATTTCCAAGCTTCTTCTTTTTTGGTTGGGAAACCTTTATTTTCAAAGTTTTTTAGTGCTTTGGTGCGAATATCATGTAAATCTGAATGTACATCGATACGCTCTTCAAAAGCCATAAAAGACGATACTAATTTTTCTTTTAAATCCATTGTTCTTTTGTTTCCTTCGGTGTTTCAGGTTTCAAGTTTCAGGTTGACTGTTGGGACTTGTTACCTTTGTGATCCGTTTTTTTGTTTCAGGTTTAATGTTTCAGGTTTTTGACTACTGAAACTTATTTCCTTTGAAATCTTTTTTATTGAGATAAGTGATAAAGTTTTTTATTTTGCCACTTAAATTTTCATAATCTTTTTTTAAAGCTTCGAACTTTTGCTCTGAAATATATTCAAAATCAAAAATTCTATAAAGCTGAGATCTTGTTTCTCCAGCTGAACCTTTTGCAATAGATAGAAATTGTCGAAATTCTAAATTTCCGTCCCTTTCAAAACCTTCAGCAATATTATCCATCACTGAACCTGAAGAAGATTTAATTTGATTTTTAAATCTAAAATCCGATTTTAATTCTGTTTCAATTGCAATAAGATGAACTTCTTTTGCTAATCGTCGAGCTTCTTTCCAAATTTCTAAATCCTCAAATCTATTAATTGTTGCCATAATTTCTGTTGCTTTATTTTAAGTTTAAACTTACAAAATGTAATTTAACTTAAAACTAAAAAAACATGAAACATGAAACAAAAATTTAGTTTTCTGCTTTAATCCAATCGTATCCTTTTTCTTCCAGTTCGTAAGCCAGTTCTTTTCCGCCTGATTTTACGATTCTTCCGTTGTACAGAACGTGAACGAAATCCGGAACGATATAATCTAACAAACGTTGGTAGTGCGTGATCACGATAATTGCGTTTTTCTCGCTTTTTAATTTGTTGACTCCGTTAGCAACGATTCTTAAAGCATCGATGTCAAGACCAGAATCGGTTTCGTCAAGGATCGCTAATTTTGGTTCTAACATTGCCATTTGGAATATCTCGTTTCTTTTTTTCTCACCACCAGAAAAACCTTCGTTTAAAGAACGTGATAAAAATTTACGGTCGATTTCTAATAATTCAGATTTCTCACGAATTACTTTTAGCATTTCATTCGCTGGCATTTCGGCTTGACCGTTTGCTTTACGAGTTTCGTTGATGGCAGTTTTCATGAAGTTAGTAACGCTAACTCCAGGAATTTCTACAGGATATTGAAACGAAAGGAAAACTCCTTTGTGTGCTCTTTCTTCCGGAGCTAAATCAGCAAGATCTTCTCCGTCAAGGAAAACAGCTCCATCAGTAACTTCGTAATTTTCGTTTCCGGCAATTACAGCCGAAAGTGTACTTTTTCCAGAACCGTTTGGTCCCATGATAGCGTGTACTTCGCCAGCTTTAACTTCTATATTAATTCCTTTAAGGATTTCTTTATCACCAATTGAGGCGTGAAGGTTTTTTATTGATAACATTGTTTTCTTTTATTTTATATAAATGTCAATTCTATTTTTGTTGTCTGATTTAGAATGTTGGCATTAAAATGCGCGTGTCCTAAATATTCCATGCGTAAATAATCGGCTGATTTTTTGAACGGAATGTAAAAACTATCTTCGATTTCATTATCGTGTGAATTTGAGATCACACCAATTTTTTTTCCTCTAAGTTTTCGTCCGGTTTCTTTTTCAATTCGGATTAAATCCGAAAAGCGATCAAAGAAAACCTTCATAATACCGCTCATATTGTACCAATATATTGGCGTCGCAAAAATTAAAGTGTCGTACTTTTCGATGATTCCTTTTATTAAAGGGAAAAAATCGTCTTCTCTGTTTTTGCTTTCGTAATCATAATAAGAAATGTTATAATCACTCAAATCAATTATGTCTATTCCGTGTTCTTTAGAAATCTCGTCTACAATTTTTGTTGTATTTCCGTTTTTTCTGGATGAACCTAAAATGATTACTTTCTTACCTTCCATTGTGCAATTAACCTACAGATCCTTCTAAAGAAATCTCTAATAATTTTTGAGCTTCAACAGCAAATTCCATTGGTAATTTGTTCAATACATCTTTACTGAAACCGTTTACAATTAAGGCAATCGCTTTTTCAGTTGGGATACCTCTTTGGTTACAATAAAAAACCTGATCTTCTCCAATTTTACTTGTAGTTGCTTCGTGTTCTATTTTAGCCGATGGATTTTTACTTTCGATATAAGGGAAAGTATGCGCTCCGCAATTGTTTCCCATTAAAAGAGAATCACATTGCGAAAAGTTTCTTGCATTATCAGCTCTGGGGCTAATTTGCACTAATCCACGGTAACTGTTTTGAGATTTACCGGCAGAGATACCTTTAGAAATAATAGTCGATTTAGTATTTTTACCTAAATGGATCATTTTAGTTCCCGTATCTGCTTGTTGGTAATTATTGGTAACGGCGATTGAATAAAATTCTCCTACCGAGTTGTCTCCTTTTAAGATACATGAAGGATATTTCCAGGTTACAGCAGAACCAGTTTCTACTTGTGTCCATGAAATTTTAGCGTTTGTCTCGCATAAACCTCTTTTGGTTACGAAATTATAAACCCCACCTTTTCCTTCTTTGTTTCCTGGAAACCAGTTTTGAACAGTAGAATATTTAATTTCGGCATCATCCAAAGCGATCAATTCAACAACAGCGGCGTGCAATTGATTTTCGTCACGACTTGGAGCTGTACAACCTTCAAGGTATGAAACATAACTTCCTGCATCAGCAATAACAAGAGTTCTTTCGAATTGTCCTGTTCCTGCCTGATTGATTCTGAAATAAGTTGAAAGTTCCATTGGGCAACGAACGCCTTTTGGAATATAACAGAAACTTCCGTCAGAGAAAACCGCTGAGTTTAATGCTGCATAGAAGTTGTCTTTTTGAGGTACAACGCTTCCTAAATATTTACGAACTAATTCAGGATGCTCTTTTATAGCTTCTGAAATTGGACAGAAAATAATTCCTTTTTCTCCTAATGTTTTTTTGAAAGTAGTAGCCACAGAAACAGAATCGACAACAATATCCATAGCGACATTGTTCATCATTTTTTGTTCATCGACAGAGATACCTAACTTTTTGTACATTTCAAGAAGTTCCGGATCCACATCATCCAAAGTTTTGTTTGGATCTACTTGTTTTGGAGCTGAATAGTAAGATATTGCCTGAAAGTCAGGTTTTACATAATGAACATTTGCCCATTCTGGTTCGATCATTTCTTTCCAGGCACGAAAAGCCTCGATTCGCCAGTCAGTCATCCATTGTGGTTCTTCTTTTTTAAGAGAAATAGCTCTTACAATATCTTCGTTTAAGCCAATAGGAAACGTCTCCGATTCAATATCAGTATAAAATCCGTATTCGTATTCTTTAGTTTCGAGTTCGATTTTTAAATCGTCTTCAGTATATTTTGACATTTTTTAGTTTTTTAAAACGCTTAAAATTTTAAGCGTTTAAATTTTTGCTTTAGACTTTAATTTATAACGAGAATGATTCTCCGCAACCACAAGTTCTGCTTGCATTTGGATTGTTGAATACAAAACCTTTTCCGTTTAATCCGCCAGAAAATTCAAGTATTGTTCCGGCTAAATATAGAAATGATTTTTTTTCAACTGCAATTGTTATGTCGTTGTCTACAAATATTTTATCGTCGTCGCCTTTGGCTTTGTCAAATTTTAAATCATATGACAAACCAGAGCATCCGCCACTTTTCACGCCTACTCTTACGTAGTCATGTGCAGCATCAAAACCATCATCTTTCATCAAGTCGATGATTTTCTTTTTGGCTGTATCAGAAACTTTTATCATTGTTTATGGTATTTGTTTTTGCTTTCATTTGAAATCACATTTAAAATAGTAATTAAATTATTACATTTTAAAGTACTGTCTTTCAATGTTCAAATGAAATTATCTGCAAAGATACGACTTAAAAACCTTTTTCCATAACGCTTCACATTATTATAACAAATGTTAAAATAGATAATAGTTATATTGATAAATCAATTATCATTGTTTTTGTGGTTTATTTGTTTATTAGTGTTTTTACATCAAAATTTAAAAACCTACTAGTTTTGTAGGATTTGCTTATCAAGTCTTGTTTTTTAGGGCTAAAAAAGCGTATTTATACGGGTTGCAAGCAATTTTTTATCACTACTTTTGCAGAAAATTGTCAGTAATTATGAAAAAACAATACAAAAATAAGTGGGTAAAAGCACTTTTAGCAGTGTTATTTGTTTTTGGATTAGGTGCTACATTCTTTATTTTTAGTAGAGAGTCAAATGAAATTGAGGAAAAAACTAAGGAGGTAACAATAGATCAGAAATTTAATGATTCAAATGATGAATCACTTTCTCAGAAAAATATTTTAGATTCCCTAGTCACTTTAAAAGTGGCTTATGACGCTGCAATTCTTGAGAAAACTTCATTATCCCAACAGTTAGAACTTGAAAAGAAAAATATTGAAAACCTGATGGAAATCATCAAGGCTTCAAAAAATCCTTCTGTTGCACAAATTAAGGTGTATAGAAAACAACTTTCTGATATGAAAATCGCATTGGAAACTAAGGTTGTTGAAGTTAAAAAATTAAAATCTCAAAATAAAAATTTGCTTAGCGAAATTGAAAGTCAGAATGTTGTGATGTACAAACAAAAGACTGAAAATGATACCTTGGTTTCTAAACAAAAAAAACTGGAATCGACTTTAAAAGATGCCTCAAAGCTAGTTCCTGGCAATTTTAACGTAATAGCACTTCGGGAGAAAAAATCCGGACAAGAGTTAGAAACGGAAAAGGCGAAAAATACTAAAAAGCTTAAAATGAGCTTTTCTATAAACGGAAATACTGTTGCCAAGACAGGAAAAAGAGTTTTTTATATTCAGGTTTTAGATCAGAAAAATAAAGTTTTAGGCGAGAACAAACTGATCGAATTTGGAAACAATAAAGCTTTGGTCTATAGTTTTATAGTTGCTGTTGACTTTCAGGGAAAAGCAACGAATGTTTATGGGGTTTTAAATGCTGATGAAAATGCATTTCAAAAAGGAACTTATTTTGTCAATTTCTTCGACAAACAAGAAATAATGGGAAGTACTGCGATTACGCTGGAATAATATAACGAAAATTTAGCCTGCGGATTTTACGGATTTACGCTGAGTTTTTCTTTTACCAAAGCTTTGAACATGCGTTTAAGCCAAAAAAAATCTGCGTAAATCCGTAAAATCAGTTTAATCTGTGGGCAATTTCAGAAACATTATTAGAGAATTTCTAGTATTAGGAGATTGTATTTCCTAGCTTTGTTTCAATATTAGAAATTAATTCTCATGAAACTTTACCCAATAGAATCCGGAAATTTTAAGTTAGATGGCGGCGCAATGTTTGGCGTTGTACCCAAAACAATCTGGAACAAAACCAATCCTGCAGATGCCAATAATTTAATTGATATTGCTGCGCGTTGCTTGCTTATTGAAGACGGAAACCGATTGATTTTGATTGATACGGGAATGGGAGATAAACAATCTGAAAAGTTTTTTGGCTATTACTCGCTTTGGGGATCACATTCGATCGATACATCATTATCAAAATATGGTTTTCAGCGAGATGATATTACCGATGTTTTTATGACGCATTTGCATTTTGACCATTGTGGAGGAAGCGTTCAGTGGAATTCAGATAAAACTTTTTATGAACCGGCTTTTAAAAATGCTAAGTTTTGGACGAATGAAAATCATTGGGAATGGGCAACAAAACCAAATCTTCGTGAAAAAGCGTCTTTTTTATCAGAGAATATTTTACCGATGCAGGAAAGCGGACAATTGAATTTTATAAAACGTCCCGAATCTGATTTTGGCTTTTCTGAAGAAATGAATTTTGGAATTTACTATGTCGATGGCCATACCGAAAAGCAGATGATCCCGCACATTCAATATCAGGATAAAACTATCATTTTTTGTGCAGATTTGTTGGCCACAGCGGGACATATTCCTTTACCATATGTTATGGGTTACGATACAAGACCTTTGTTGACAATGCCTGAGAAATCAAAATTTTTGAATGAAGCAGCAGACAATAATTATTATTTATTTTTAGAGCATGATGCGCACAATCAAATTATAACGGTTGAACATACAGAAAAAGGTGTCCGGTTAAAAGACGTTTTTACTTGTGAAGAGATTCTTTAAAACAAAATTTAAATCATAAAAAAAAATCCCATTTTCAGTATGTCGAAAATGGGATTTTTTAGTTTAACAAATTATAATCCTAAAATTTTAGTTGGTTTTGAATTTCCAAATCTGACCAATTGTTTCTCCGTCTTTGTTGTCCTTGCAACCTGCAATCTTATACGTCGTGCAAGTGTACAAATTAGAATCGAAATTTCTTTACGTGAAAACGTAAAGAGCACGCCTTTTTTAACATATTTTGCCTTGTAATCAATCAGGTAAGAAATTTACCTTTAAATTAAATAAAATTTTTGTTTTTAAAGTTTAGAATAAAATTTTAGCCCCCTTTTATACCAAGGTAAAAATCATAACACAGTGTTAATCGTTAGTTTTATGTAACAAAAAATCATAATTTAGACCCATATTTTAACTTTATTAAAAATAGATACATGAGTTCTATAAAATTAAATACTTTATCTGCCTTTGCATTACTTGTACTAGCAGGTTGCAGTGCTACTTTGCAAGCACAGGTTGCTACTTCAAAAGAAATGATTACTGCTCCTTTATCAGTAGTTAAAAAAGGACCGCTTAGCGAAAATGAATTAAAAAGATGGAGCCATCTTGATTTAATCAAAGATTCAATTCCGGGAATGAGTGTTGACAGGGCTTACGCCGAATTATTGCAAGGAAAAAAAGGCGTAAAAGTAATTGTAGGTATAGTAGATTCTGGTGTAGATATTGAGCATCCGGACTTACAAGGTATGATCTGGAGAAATCCTAAAGAAATTCCGGGTAACGGAATCGATGATGATAAAAACGGTTTTATTGATGATGTTCACGGATGGAATTTTCTTGGAGATGCCGTTCACGAAAATCTTGAAATGACCCGTATTGTTAAAAAAGGAGATGATGGATCAGCTGAATACAAAGCGGCTCTGGAGCAATACGAAGAAAAAACGAAGAAAGTTATAGAAGATAAGGAACAAGTCGACTTCTTAATAGATGTACATAACACTATTAAAAAGGAGTTAAATAAAACAACTTATAACTTAGAAGATTTAAGCAAAGTTTCGTCAGTAGATCCAAAAGTAGCGAGAGCTAAAATGGTTATGACCCAAATTTTGACTAATGCAGGACCAACTTTTGATCCTGAAGCAGAATTAGAAGATTACAGAGAATCTGTTTACGATCAATTCAATTATAATTTGAATAAGGATTATGACGGAAGAAAAATCGTAGGAGATAATCCTGAAGATATCAAAGACAAATATTATGGTAATAATGTTGTTTTTGGACCGGATAAAGAAAAAGCACTGCACGGAACTCACGTTGCCGGAATTATTGCGCAAATTCGTGGTAATGATTTAGGAGGTGACGGTGTTACGAATAATGTCGAAATATTAACTGTGAGAGCAGTTCCTGATGGAGATGAGTATGATAAAGATATCGCTTTGGCTATTCGTTATGCAGTTGATAACGGAGCAAAAGTAATTAACGGAAGTTTCGGGAAAAGTTTTTCTCCACACAAAAAGTGGGTGTATGATGCGATAAAATATGCGGCTAAAAAAGATGTTCTAATTGTGCACGCAGCAGGAAATGACGGATATGATATCGATAAAAAAGAAAACGTTAATTACCCAAATGATTCTGAAGATAATATCAAAGAATTTGCTAATAACGTGATTACAATTGGCGCAATCAATAATAAATACGGAGAAAATGTTGTAGCGCCGTTTTCAAACTTCGGTAAAATAAATGTTGACGTTTTTGCACCGGGTGAAGAGATTTATGCAACGGTTCCAAATAATAAATACAAGTATTTGCAAGGAACGTCAATGGCGTCTCCAAATGCAGCAGGAGTTGCAGCATTGATTCGTTCTTATTATCCAAAACTAAAAGCAGCTCAGGTTAAGCAAATTTTGATGGATTCCGGCGTGGCACTTCCTTCTATGGTAATTTTAGGAGAAAATCCAGATCCAACTCAAAAACCTGTAGCGGTTTCTTCAAAAGAGTCATCAAGAACAGGCAAAATGGTCAATGCTTATAATGCTTTATTAATGGCAGAAAAGATGTCAAAGAAATAAAAAATAACATACAGTACTAATCCAATGGAAGAGTGGCAACTCTTCCATTTTTATTAAAACGATGATGCGAAAAATTTTACTACTATCCTTTTTGAGTCTGGGTTTAAGCCCGGCATTTGCACAAAACGCTCCATATTGGCAACAACACGTTGATTATAAAATGGAAGTTTCCATGGATGTAAAAAACTACCAATACAAAGGAAAACAAGAATTGGTATATACCAATAATTCTCCGGATACTTTAAAAAAGGTATTTTATCATTTATTTCTAAATGCTTTTCAACCGGGGAGCGAAATGGATGCACGTTTGCATACTATAAAAGATCCTGACGGAAGAATGGTAACCAAAGTAAAAGGTGCTGATGGAAAAGAGGTAAAACAAAGCCGAATTGAAACGTTAAAACCTAACGAAATTGGGTTCTTGAAAATTACCAATTTAAAACAAGATGGTGTAACGGCTCAAACCAGAGTTTCAGGAACAATAATGGAAGTGACTTTGGCAAAACCAATTTTACCAAATTCAAAAACTACTTTTACCCTAGATTTTGATGGTCAGGTTCCGGTTCAGATTCGTCGTACAGGACGTAACAACTCAGAAGGAGTCGAATTATCAATGTCGCAATGGTATCCTAAATTAGCCGAATTTGATTTTGAAGGCTGGCATGCAGATCCTTACATCGGAAGAGAATTTCACGGTGTTTGGGGGAATTTTGATGTAAAAATCACAATTGACAAAGATTACACTATAGGTGGTTCAGGATATTTGCAAGACAAGAATGAAATAGGACACGGGTATCAGGATGCAGGTGTAACAGTTACGTATCCAAAGAAAACAAAAACATTGACGTGGCATTTTATTGCACCGGATGTTCATGATTTTACCTGGGCGGCAGACAAAGAATATACACATGATATTGTAAAAGGACCAAACGATGTCGATTTGCATTTCTTCTACAAAAACAATCCAAAGACAACTGAAAATTGGAAACAATTAGAGCCTTTAATGGTAAAAGTTATGGATTATTACAATAATAGAGTAGGGGCTTATCCATACAAACAATACTCCTTTATTCAAGGTGGAGATGGCGGAATGGAATATGCAATGTGTACTTTGATGCTAGGAAACGGAACGCTTCAGGGAATTCTGGGAACAGCAACACATGAATTAGGACACTCGTGGTTTCAGCATATTTTAGCTTCAAATGAGTCAAAACACCCTTGGATGGATGAAGGTTTTACAACGTATATTGAAGACAGTGCTTTGAATGAACTAAAAGGAGATAAAAAAGAAGTGAATCCTTTTAAAGGAAATTATGCTGCTTATTATCAATTAGTCAATTCCGGAAAAGAGCAGCCGCAAGGAACTCATGGTGACCGTTATGATGAAAACAGACCATACAGTATTTCGGCCTATGTTAAAGGAAGTATCTTTTTATCGCAATTAGAATATGTAATTGGAAAAGAGAATGTAGATGCTACCCTAAAAAGATATTTCAATGATTTTAAGTTCAAACATCCAACACCAAACGATATCAAAAGAACAGCCGAAAGAGTTTCAGGAGCTGAGCTGGACTGGTATTTAATTGATTGGACTGAAACTACAAACACAATTGATTATGGTATCAAAGATGTGGCTGATAATGCAGGAAAAACTACTGTAAGTTTAGAAAGAATAGGCAGAATGCCAATGCCAATAGATTTAACAGTTGAATATACTGATGGAACTTCAGAGAGTTTTTATATTCCTTTAAGAATGATGAATTTCATTAAGCCAAATCCAAACCCTAATGTCAAAAGAACAGTTTTGGAGGATTGGGCGTGGGCGCAGTCGAACTACAGTTTTACAATAGACAAAAATAAAACAGCAATCAAAAAGATTACCATAGATCCAAGCGGATTAATGGCGGATGTAAAAGCTGCAAATAATGTTTATGAAGTGAAGTGAAGTAAGGAATTATAATTATTTTTTTAATAAAGCCAAAGCCGGATGTTATTCTTGCTTTGGCTTTATTGTTGTGTGCCCAGCATGGGCGATAACTCTAGGGTGTAAGTCCCGAACACGCCTTTACAGTGGGAAGTGTTAGCTGAATGCAAGGGTGTCCATC
>NZ_JBNNFM010000047.1:0-32048 GCF_050267765.1 Flavobacterium sp. NPDC079362
AACGGGAAGCAGGTAAATACAGAACTAGAGTAAGACCTTTAGTGCTTAAAAATCAAAAAGATGCGATATGAAATTTTCTTAACTTAATGACATTGAGCGCGAGCGTCTCGCTCGTGAACGCAAAGTTGATATAACAAATTGATATGCTGTGTGTGCACGAGCGAGACGCTCGCGCCAGCAGATGAAACCGTCACTAATTTTCAAGGTTTGAAAACTATAAAACATCTGCTGGCGAGAGCGGGACGCCAGATGTTCGAAACCCTCAAAAAAATAGGCTGAAAGCCTAAAGTCAATAGCGTGGTGCAACGCACTACAGAATAATTAAGTTCTATATGTTGCCCTGAAAGGGCAAAAGCAAAATAAACGATATAGATTCTAAAAACAGGAAAACTTTGTTATAAAATAACAATGTAACCTAATGAAAATTTTCTTTGCGATTAGGCTTCCGCCCTTTCAGGGCTAAAACAAAAATCGTTTTGCATTCATAGTGCTTCGCACCATGCTGTTGCCAAGGCTCTTACAGAGCAGCAGGTTCGAACAATTATAGCGGGACAATAGCGAGTAGATCTTTATCAGATTTAAGAATTAGAATTCAATCCCCAACCAACACCTCACTAATTTCCGTAATCAATTCAAATTCATCTAGAGGAAACATCTCCAACACCATTTCTAGAATAAGCGCAACATTTATAGGCGAATATTTAATGGTAGTTGAGGTTTGATGCGCGTCTTGCTCTAATGCTACAATACATAATTTTAGGAGTTCGGTAATGGTACAGCCAAGTTCATAATAATTGAGCATTTTAATTTGAGCGGTATGAGTTCCTATTTTATCATTAGGCGGAGTAGAGTCTTGCAATATTTGGCAGTTAATTTTCTAAGGCTTTCTAATTTTTTAATTTCATTGGTTTCCATGGCGTATATTTTTTAGTTGAGTTAATCATTTTACAATTAGACTTTTATTATTTTGTTATAAGAAAAATTGTACTTTTGTTTGACTCAGCGAAGAAAGAGATAGATTTTTCTGTATGAAAACATTTTTTAGTGTTCCTTACATCAGAAATATGTCTTTTACATTTTGCAGGTTATCACACTAAATTATTATCTTTGAATTATGAGCACACTAACAAAACCAAATCATATAGGGCGCAAGATTAGCCGTATTCGTGAACTTCGTGATATGAAACAGGAAGCTTTGGCACAGGCTTTAGGAATAAGCCAGCAAACAATATCTTCTATCGAAAACAGCGAAACCATAGAAGAAGAAAGGCTTATCGAAGTAGCAAAAGCACTTGGTGTAACGGTTGAAGCCATTAAGAATTTTTCAGAAGAATTGGCAATTAATTATTTCAACACTTTTAATGAATCTGATAATAATTTCAATCATTACAATACTTGTACATTCAATCCATTAGATAAATTAATGGAAGCAGTAGAAGAAAATAAAAAACTTTACGAACGTTTGCTGAAAGCGGAACAAGATAAAAACGAATATTTAGAAAAATTACTTCAAGTGAAATAATTTCTAGAGAAGTTCATTCATAAAAAAGCATCAGCCACGGTTGGTGCTTTTTAATTTTTAAAGTCTAGAGTTACTACAATGAATCGGGTTAGGTATTCCGGAGGAACAGAACATATTGTAGGGATGGATATCCATTCAGCACGATTATAATCGCAATTATCATTCATACGAACAAAAGCAGAAGTGATATCGAACTAGTTTTGGGAAACTGCGTAGAAACAAAAAAAGCATCAGCCACGGCCGATGCTTTTCAATTTTTAAGTAAAAAACAATTAACGACGGAAACCAGGACTTTCGTTTACTGATTCGTCAAGCTTAATAGTTTTTGATTTTTTTGCAGAAACAGCAATATCGTGTTTCGCAACTTTACCATTTTCGTTTACTTCTAAGGTATAAGTTCCGGCAGGAAATGCCTCTAAACTTAAGGTTTTCGAAATCTCTAATTTGTCTGTAGCAGATTCTCCTGTGTACACTAAATTGTGGTTTTCGTCGAAGATAGAAAAAACTGATTTCTCAAGGTTGTTCAAAGTAATGCTAACTACTTTTCCGTTTCCGGTTTTTATATTCAAAATATAATCCCCTTTTCCATCCATTGCATAAGTAAAGATCGTTGTTAAAAATACGGCAACAACTAAGCCCATTTTGGTAAAATTTGTCATGTTTTTTTTAATTGTTTATTACTGTTTGTGGAACGCTCAAAACTACAAATTGAAATTTAATTTTATGCAAAAAAAGCACTTTTTTATAGGTGTAAATTGCTGAATCAAAGATGTTTCGGTGTTTTGACTGAACTATGTACGTAATTACTGGGCTCTTGGATTTTTTTTCTGTGATTTTTTTAATGGTTTAGAAATCAGATTTTTAGATTTATTAAGAATAGTTTTCTAAAAATGAAATCGAAATAAATTTCATGAAAAAAAAGGGCACAAAAAAACAGCTCAATAACCACAAAGAGCTGTTTAAAAAAAACGATTTCCCGTTTTAAAACTTTACTAACTATCTAACCTCATTTTATACTGTATGCAGTATAACTTTTTAGCGTACTGCTACGCCTGTATTTTTAGCAGAAAATCCTGCTTTATAAACAGATGAAACTGCTTTTCTTGATAATGAAGTTGCATCATCAGTAATTGTAATTTCATGTTTCACTTTTTTTACATTATCCTCAATTTCTAAGAAGTAAGTTCCGGCAGGAAATTCTTCTAAACTAAAAGTTCTCAAGATTCCATCTTTACCAGAAGCACTTTCAGAATAGATCAAAGTACCATCTTTATCATAAATAGCAAGGTTGGCTTTTTGCACTTTATTAAGGGCAAACGTAATTAGCTTTCCATTGGTTTTTAATACATGAAGATTAAAATCTTCATTCCCGTCAATTGCATAAGTACTCATTCCTGAAAAAAGCACTGCACATACTAAACTTAATTTTAAAATCTTTTTCATGACATTTGTTTTTTAGATTAATAGTTCTAATTCTCTGATGCTAAATTACTTCGGATATGCATTTTTTTACACAACTCTATTTTCCAATTTCGATGCTGTATTCTCATTTACGAAAGCGTTATAGGTTAAAGTTTGAATTATTTTTATCGTTTTTGTTAATTAGGTTATTATTTTTTAATGTTTTGCTTAAATTAAGATAATGTAAATTAATCTGTATTTCTTACAAATGATTTGTTTTGAAGGTTTAACCGCAAAGTGCGCAAGATTTTTTATATGCTGGGTTTTTAGTAAACGCAAAAGTTCGCAAAGCTTTGTGTCGAATAAACTTTGGGAACTGTTTTAACCGCAAAGTGCGCAAAAGTTTTTTATATGCTGGGTTTTTAGTAGACGCAAAAGTTCGCAAAGCTATGTGTCGAATAAACTTTGGGAACTGTTTTAACCGCAAAGTGTGCAAAAGTTTTTTATATGCTGGGTTTTTAGTAAACGCAAAAGTTCGCAAAGCTATGTGTCGAATAAACTTTGGGAACTGTTTTAACCACAAAGAGCGCAAAGTTTTTTATATGCTGGGTTTTTAGTAAACGCAAAAGTTCGCAAAGCTATGTGTCAAATAAACTTTGCGAACTGTTTTAACCGCAAAGTGCGCAAAAGTTTTTTATATGCTGGGTTTTTAGTAAACGCAAAAGTTCGCAAAGCTATGTGTCGAATAAACTTTGGGAACTATTTTAACCGCAAAGTGCGCAAGATTTTTTATATGCTGGGTTTTTAGTAAACGCAAAAGTTCGCAAAGCTATGTGTCGAATAAACTTTGCGAACTGTTTAACCGCAAAGTGCGCAAGATTTTTTATATTCTGGGTTTTTAGTAAACGCAAAAGTTCGCAAAGCTTTGTGTCGAATAAACTTTGGGAACTGTTTTAACCGCAAAGTGTGCAAAAGTTTTTTATATGCTGGAGCTTTTAGTAAACGCAAAATTTCGCAAAGCTTTGAATGATTCAGCTTTGTGAGCTTTGTGTTTTCTGAGCGTATATATAGGTAGAAAATCTTTGCGCTCTTTGCGGTAAAAAAACAGCAAAAAATAAAACATTGCGCCTTAGTGCCTTTGTGGCAACCCCAAAAAAGTATGGCACAAAAAAAACAGCTCAATAACCACAAAGAGCTGTTTCAAAACAATCACGTTTTTAACTTTACTAACTATCTAACCTCATTTTTATACTTTATGAGAGCATAAACTTGTTTAGCGTACTGCTACGCTTGAATTTTGAGCAGAGAAACCTGCTTTGTATGCTGACGAAACTGCTTTAGATGACAATATAGATTTATCATCAGTAATTGTAATTTCGTGTCTTACTTTTTTTGCACTGTCTTCAACTTCTAAGAAGTAAGTTCCTGCAGGAAGTTCTTCTAAACTAAAAGTTCTTAAGATTCCTTCTTTACCTGAAGCATTCTCAGAATAGATCAAACTATTGTTTTTATCATAAATACTAATGCTTGCTTTCTTTACCTGATTTAGAGCAAACGTAATCAGCTTTCCATTCGCTTTTAATACGTGTAGGTTAAAATCTGCATTTCCATTATCATTTCCATCAATTGCATAAGTGCTCATTCCTGTAAAAAGTACTGCACATACTAAACTTAATTTTAATATCTTTTTCATAACGCTTCGTTTTAAATTATTAGTTCTAATTTTCTGATGCTAAATTACTCCGGGATGTGTGATTTTTTCACAACTGTATTTTCCAATTTATATGCTATATTCTCATTTACGAAACCGTTATAGGTTAATTTTTGAATTATGTTAGGTGTTTTTGTTAATTAGGATATTATTTTTTAAGGATTTACAAAAATTAACATTTGTGCAAAACAAAGTAAATTCTTACCTGTATAGGATTTGTTTATAAAAGGACTGGATTAAATACGATATATTAAAAAAATTAGGAGTAAAAATAAGGGTACTTAAAAATATAACTCAATTACCGTAATTTAAAGATTTGGTTTTTAAGGAATTTGATGCGAAATCTGTATTTACGAAACCGTTATAGGTTAATTTTTAAATTATATTAAGTGATTTTGTTAAATTTGCTATTATTTTTTAAAGATTTTATCATGAAGACAATTGCCCCAGCTCTTGAAGTGATATCAAATTCATACGGAAGTTCTTTTACCTACGCAAAGCACGCCGAAAAGACCAATAGTAAAGCTCATCTATGGCATTATCATCCTGAGATTGAGTTGGTTTATATAAATGGTGGGGCAGGGAAAAGACAAATAGGAAGCCATGTTTCTTATTATACCAATGGAAGTTTGATACTGATAGGTGCTAATTTGCCACATTGCGGTTTTACGAACGAACAAACGGGTAACACAACAGAAACCGTTATTCATATTAAACCGGAGTTTTTAGGGAATGATTTTTTTGTTGCTCCCGAAATGAGAAAGGTTCAAAATATTATTAGTCAGGCTAAAGGCGGAATCGCTTTTGGCGGAGAGACTAAAAAACAAATAGGTAAGAAAATCGAAATGATGGAAAACCAACTTCCGTTTGAACGTTTGCTTACGCTTCTAAGTATTTTAGATGAACTGGATTCTTCAAAGGATTATACGGTTCTTAATGCTGACGGTTTTTCATTAGAATTGCAAACCCAGGATAATGACCGTATCAATGTAATTTTTAATTATGTTAAAGATCATTTTCAGGAATCAATTGCTATCGATGAGGTTTCGAGTCTGGTAAGTATGACTACGCCTTCTTTTTGCCGATATTTCAAGAAGATTTCAAATAAAACCTTTACAGAGTTCGTAAACGAATATCGTTTGGTTCACGCATCAAAATTATTGGCCGAAAAACCAATCAGTATCAATGAAGTGTGTTACGAAAGCGGATTTAATAATTTCAGTCACTTTAGTAAGTCCTTCAAACAATACACCGGAAAAAGCGCTTCGCAATATCGTCACGAACACAAGATAATTATTAGCTAAAGACTTTTTGTATGGCTAAGAATCCTGAAACTTTAGAAGAAGCTTCAGGATTTTTTTTTTTGCCACGAATTCCACGAATTTTCACAAAGTAATATTTTTCATTTACATAGAAAAATTAGTGCTAATTAGTGCAATTCGTGGCAAGTTTTTTCTTCTACAATCACAAAAACTTAAATTTTTGCCACGAATTCAACGAATTTTCACAAAGTAATATTTTTCATTTGCAGAGAAAAAATTGGTGCTAATTTGTGGAATTCGTGGCAAGCTTTTTCTTCTACAATATAAAGTTATTCACTGTATTGTTTGTCAGGCAGAGCGAAGTCGAAGCCTTTTTTACGGTAATCACAAAAACTTAAATTTTAGCCATAAATTACACGAATTTCCACGAATTAATATTTCTTATTTACAGAGAAAAATTTGTCCTAATTCGTGGCAAGCTTTTTATATTATTAAATCATTTATTATGTTGTTCCTTAATATATATAAAGCTGTACTTTTTAGAATTTTAAATTTTAAATTTGGATTTTTTTACTCTTTGTTATTGTTATAAAAATTATATTTACAGACTTGTTATTTTTAAAATATAACAAGTGTCTGATTTAATTTCCTTAACAAATTTTATAACTGAATGAATTTATTTAGAAAACCTCTCACATTTCTCCTTATCGGAATGACATTTTTGAGCTGCAATAAAAAGGATGTAGCATTTTCAGATCCATTAATTACCAATCGCGACACAACGATAAATCCTGGAGACGATTTTTTTAATTATGCTAATAATGGCTGGTTCAAAAAAAATCCCATTTTGCCTACCGACAGCAATAACGGAATAATGAGAATTGTTATGGATACTATTAATGGACAAATTAAAAGTATCTGCGAAAATGCTGCTAAAGACGAATCAGCTGGAAAAGGAAGTAACAAACAAAAAATTGGTGATTTTTATGCTTCAGGAATGGATACGATTGCCATCGAAAAAGCAGGTTTGTCTCCACTAAATAATGAAATCAAAAAAATCAACGAAATTAAGGATATTTCAGGATTGATCAGTACAATTGCACATTTGCAAACTGTAGGGGCAGATCCGGCATTTACGTTTTATGTTTCGCAGGATGATAAAATCAGTACTAAATATGCTGTGTTTTTAGGACAAGGCGGTTTAGGAATGAAACAAAGAGATTATTATCTGGATTCTGACAAACGAAATGTAGAGATTCGTACAGCCTATTTATCACATCTTAAAACGATGATGAAATTTATGGGTGAAGAAGAAGCTGTTGCTTCAAAAAATGCCGAAAAAGTACTGAAACTTGAAACTGAACTGGCAAAATCATCTAGAAAATTAGAAGCTCTTCGTGATCCTGTAAAAAATTACAACAAGCTTACTGTTGATCAGTTTAATGCTATTACTCCGGATATTGACTGGAAAAAAGTATTGCCGGTTTTAGGTATTGCAAAAGCAGATTCGATTATTGTAGGACAGCCCGAATTTTTTAAAGCATTAAATACGACGATCAAAAAATATACAATCGAAGATTGGAAGACCTATCTTAAGTGGAATCTTGTAAGTGCTTATGCGCCTTATTTGAACGCCGCTATTGAAAAAGAAAATTTTAAATTCTATTCTACAATAATGAATGGCGTGACGACTCAAAAGCCACGTTGGAAGAGAGTAGTAACGCAAACAAATCAATCTGTGGGAGAATTAATTGGGCAGGTTTATGTGGCTGATTATATGCCAAAAGGCGTAAAGGAGAAATTATTGGAAATAGGAAACAATATTCGTGATGTATTTGCTTCGCATATCAAAAAGCTGGATTGGATGAGCGAGCCTACCAAACAAAAAGCATTATACAAGCTAAGTAAAATGGTTATGAAATTGGGATATCCGGATAAATGGAAAGATATGAGTCAACTTTCTATCGATAGAAAATCATACTGTGTGAATGTTATGAAAGCTTATATTTGGGATTATAATTATATGATCAATAAATACGGAAAACCGGTAGACAGAAACGAATGGAGTATGCAGCCACAGACTTATAATGCTTACTACAACCCAAGTAACAACGAAATCGTGATTCCGGCTTGTAATATTATTGTTCCGGGTTATGAAGGACGTATGCCGGACGATGCTATTTTGTACGGAATATTAGGTGGCTCTTTCTTCGGGCATGAAATCACACATGGTTTTGATGATCAGGGAAGTCAATATGACGAAAAAGGAAACCTGAACAATTGGTGGACGGCAGAAGATTTGAAAAGATTCAAGGCCAAAACGCAATTGATCGTAGATCAGTACAACAGATATTCTATTTTAGGGAAACAGGTAAATGGTGAAGCGACTCAAGGCGAAAACATTGCTGATTTAGGTGGTGTTATCATGGGTTACGAAGCATTCGAAAAAACGGAACAGTTTAAGAACAAGCAAAAAATTAGCGGATTAACTCCGGAACAGCGTTATTTCCTTGCCTATGCTTATTCCTGGATGGTCAATAGAAGAGATGAGTCAAAAATTAACCAGATCATGACAGATGTTCACGCACCGGAACAATTTAGAGTCAACGGACCATTGAGCAATATTCCGGAATTTCATAAGGCATTCAATGTCAAAAAAGGAAATAAGATGTATCAGCCGGATAGTTTACGAGTAGTAATCTGGTAAAAAATAAAATTCTCATTTATATAAAACCATTCGTTGCGGCGAATGGTTTTTTTGTTTACGATATAATTGTCCACGGATTGAGCGGGTTAAGCTGGTTTGTCGCGGATTTTTTTTTGTTATATTTTTGCCACGGATTGTACTGATTAAAATGATTTTTTAATCTGTGGCTTTTTTTTCGCAACAAATTACCCATAATCCAATTCGTGAAAATTCGTGCAATTCGCGGCAACCTTTTACCATCAAAAAACCGGTTGTATTTTTCATTATAGTATAATGAAGAAAAAAGTATATTTACAATCCCTAATCAAAAAAATAAATAAATATGAAAAACTTTAAATTCTTAGTGTTTGCTATTCTTTTGTGCGTTTCATCAATGAGTTACGCGGCAAAAGTAGATACTTTGCAAGTTGCGAGTGCAGCCATGAGCAAAACCTACAAAGCTGCTGTTGTATTGCCCAATTCGTATGCAAAAAGTAAAGTGGCGTTTCCGGTAATGTATTTATTGCACGGAGCGTATGGTCATTTTGGTGATTGGCTAAAAAATACGCCCAACAAAAAATTAGTCCAGAACTTATCTGATCAATATAATATTATCATCGTAATGCCTGAAGGCGAGACCTTTAGTTTCTATCTGGACAGTCCGGTAAATAAAGGAAGTCAGTTTGAGACTTTTATTACACAAGAAGTCATTCATAAAGTCGATAAAACCTATAGAACGATCAGCAACAGAAACGGAAGAGTAATTACAGGACTTTCTATGGGAGGTCATGGTGCATTATACTTGTCTGCCAAACATCCTGAATTGTTTTGTGCTGCCGGAAGCATGAGTGGAGCAGTAGATATGAGTACAATGCTCAATCGTGAATCATCTGCTCAGGTAGTAAAATTGATGCAGCCTGTTTTTGGGGACAAAAGCGACAACTCAGAAATGTATGCCCAATATGCCGTAATGGGAATGTTAGATAAAATAAAAGCAAATAAACTACCCTTAATTATAGATTGCGGAGTTGATGATTTCTTAATAGAACCCAACAGAGAATTACACCGAAGATTAGTTTATAACAAAGTAGACCACGATTACACTGAACGTCCGGGAGCACATACGTGGGATTATTGGGAAAATTCACTGCCGTATCATATGTTATTTTTTAATAAAATATTGCTTAAAAATCAGCAGGTTGTAAAAAAATAAAAGAAAATTCTAACAAGAAATTAGTAAAATTCTTTTTTTGGTTTGATTTTTGGAATATCTTTATATATATAATTTATTCTAAAAACAATAAATACCACAAATACCATGAAAAAGATACTTACACTTTTTGCAGTCGTTGGACTGTTTGCATTTTCGGGATGTTCAAATAACGATGATAATGATACAATCAGTTATGTTTTTGAAGTTAACAAAGCAAATTTTAGCCCAACTTCAAATTCTGAAATATATGTAGATTTTGATTCCAGAATATATTCTGGTGATGTTATCTTAATTTACAGATATGATGGAGCTGATCCTGAAACAAAGCGTGATATATGGACTCCGCTTCCAGAATCTCATTATTACACTGATGGTAAGCTTTATTTTACCTTTAAATTTGATTTTACACAAGATAATTTTAGGATTTTTACCGAAGGTTTTGATTTAAATGTTAATCCTATTCCAGCAGATTTTGTGGTTGATCAAATATTTCGCATTGTAATAGTACCTGGAGATGATGGATTTAATACTAAAAAATCAGTTAATGTAGCGGATTATTCAGATTACAACGCAGTTATTAAAAAGTATAAAATTGATGATAGTAATGTAAAGAAATTAAATTAATTATTAGAATAGAAATATAAAAAAGGAAATCGTAAGATTTCCTTTTTTGTTAAAGTTTTACTGGTCTCAGATCACGGCGAACTCTTGCAGTACTTTAGTAATGCGTAAAAAATAAAACATTAACTTTTCAATTAACTTAGACTAGTTTTTAAAATTGCTATTGAGGTTTTAAAATAGATAGACTTTTAGTCTCTCCTCAAACAAACCTCTGCAATTTCAGTGCATAGTTTGTTTAGTGTTTTATAAATGTACTATTAAAATTGTCTCTAGTATCAATACTGATGAAATATGTACCAGTTATTAATTGTGAAACATCTATGCTAATTAAATTTGAATTTATTATTGAGAAATTATAGTTAGATGTAATTCCCATAATATTTGTAATTCTTATTTTTGCATTTGAAATATCTTGCATACTTTGAATATTTAAAGTTGATGATGTAGGATTTGGGTATATTTTTGTGTAAGGCTCATTAGCGCTTCCTGTTAAAGATGTTTCATTGCTGTAGCTTGAAAGAGTTCCATAAATCCATTTTGTATTAAATACTCTATATTGAATTATTGCTATTCTTCTAAAATTAAAAGAAGATTCAAATTTAAAGGCAGAAACACCTCTACGTCCTCCATTGCTGATTACTTTTAGTGAAGATGATGGAGGAAGATAATCTTTTGATGTTGCACTAGGGATATTCGACCAAATAGATTTTCGATTTTCAGTTGTTTGGCTTTGCCATTGATATGAAATAGATGTGATCAGAAAATCAGTTCCAACAATATTTATATTATCTACTATGGGAATTGAGCCAGTTATTGTAGCAGGACTTTCGTATTCAGTAAGAGAGGATATTTTTAAAGTCTGGTCGCAACATATAGTATTCTCATAACGCACCCCTCTCATTAAAACTTTTAGGGGCTCACTTACTCTTGTTATATTTTTGTAAACTGCAATTCTTCTTATTAAGTAATAATTATCTTCTAAACTAGAATCTTCTAAAGGAATTCTAAAATCTAAACTACCAGAATTTTCGTTTGGTATGGTAATCCATGTTCTGTGTCCTCCAAGTGCTATATTTGTTTTGGTATACTCCCATTTATACGCGTCTACATTCACAATATTATCAGTTCTTCCAGCAATATGATATGGATCCTGTAAAATATTTAAACTTACTGATGAGCTAGTTCCATCAATACTCAATTTCTTTACACTTGACAATTCAATGAATCCATCTGAGTTTAAAGGTTCATTAGTAAAAATGTTAGTTTTAAGGATTGGATTAGGAACTACAGTAATAGTTATAGTATTACTTTTGTTTGGGTATTCATTATTCCCTTTATATCCTAATTCTCTTGTTACTGTTATATTTTTGAGTTCTGTTGTGTAATCTAAGTATAAAGTTTTAGTATTATTATCTAAATTTAAAACACTAGCATTGGCAGCGTTCCATCGACTATTTATACCATATATGTAGTTTTCATAAGGATCTAAATATTGAGAACCTGTAATAGGTGCGGGTCTGTCTCCCTGTCTTATGGTTTGATTACAACATAAACTATTCGGTATTTTTGAAGGGTTAAGAGCATCTGCAGGCGGGTTTACAACTCCTCCACCTATTGTCGCATTTTTTATAACAGCAATATAACCACTTTTATAAGTAACACTACCACTTGTTTTGTATTCTGCATAAATAAAGCCTCCTGAAGTAGGAAAGTCACCCCAGTTTAAGTTTACTACAAAACTTCTCGAAGCTACATTGCCTTCGTTAAAAATTAGAGATCCGCCATTACCTCCAGCAACGACATTGGCATTTAGTCCATTTAAAGAATAGATGCTAATGGTTCCGGTATTACCAGGAATTGACGGCATCTCAACTCGTATGCCTAATGAAACGGTCGAATAAGGTGTGCCTCCTAAATTAATTGGTCCGCTACTGCTTACACTTGCTCCATTTACTGCTGTGGGTGTTAGGATAACTTTTTGCGCGAATATTCCTGTATTGAATGCAAGTAATAGAACGAGATAAATGTAATTTTTTCTCATGATAAAAGGCTTTTAAAAGATTTATAATGAGTTAAATATATTTATTATAAAGGTATAATCTTAATTTTTAGTGTTAAATAATAAGATTATATTTATTTTTATTTAATTTGCTTATAAAAAAAAAGGAAATCGTAATGATTTCCTTTTTTTTATGAATATATCTTTCTAATAAACTTACTCGTCTAATTTCTGAGTTTCCTCATTATTCTTTCCATATTTCAAAGAAACCAAAATCCCCACTAGAAGCGAAAGAGCAATAAAACCTAATGAAACCCATTCCGGTACCTGGATAAAATCGTGGAGAATCATTTTTAATCCCACAAAAGCTAAAATAGCAACTAGACTGTATTCTAAGAAACTGAATCTTGCCAGCATATTGGCTAAGAAAAAGTACATAGAACGTAACCCCAGAATTGCAAAGATATTAGAACTGAATACCAAAAAAGGATCAGATGTAATTGCTAAAATTGCAGGAACACTATCTACGGCAAAAAGAACGTCCATAACCTCGATAACAATCAAGGCAACAAATAAAGGTGTTGCGGTTCTTCTCGCAGTTTTTGTACTAATAAAAAACTTTTCACCATCCATTTCAGCAGTGATCGGAATAATTTTTCCAAGTGTTTTGTATACAAAAGAATCTTTGGGCTGAAAGTCATCATCATCGCCGGAGAATAACATTTTTAAGGCAGTAAAAATCAAAAATGCACCAAACAAATAAGTCGTCCAGGCAAATTTATGGATCAGCATTACACCAAAGAAAATCATTAATCCACGAAAGACAACTGCGCCTAAAATTCCCCAGAATAAAACACGGTGCTGGTATTTTTGAGGTATTTTGAAAGACGCAAAAATAATCGCAATTACAAAAATATTATCGACACTTAAGGACAGTTCAATCAAATAACCTGTAATGAACTTCATCGAAGCTACGGCTGGTTTTAGATTATCCGGATTCTCAATATAATCTGTAGTATAAAGCCAATAAATGACTCCGGAAAACAGGAAGGATAATGTTACCCAAATAAGAGTCCACTTACTTGCTTCTTTAGTACTGATAATATGTGGGTTTTTATTAAAAACACCCAAGTCTAAAGCAAGAATCAAAACAACACCCAATAAAAACAAAGTCCAGACTATCATAATGCTTATTTTAAATGATTTACAAAGATAGTTTTTGAAGTTTAACGTTAAAAATTAATTATCGAAAAGTTGACTTTTTAATTGATATAGTTTGTTACATTGAGCGAAGTCGAAATGCTTGCGATGACTGATTTTGTTCAGGCACTATAAAGGTTCTCGACTCCGCTCTAACTGACAATCGGGATTTGATTGTTTTTTTGCTTCTGAGAACGTTCTGTCCCATTGAGCGAAGTCGAAATGCTCGCTACGATCGACTTTATTGAAAACAATGAAAATTCTGGATCCCGCCCGAACTGACAATTGGCTTTCTAAGGTATGTTTTGTAACCCGACAGGTTTTTAAAACCTGTCGGGTTTGAACCTGATACATGATTAAACAAAAAAAAGTGCCATCAATTAAGAGGACACTTTTAAGATATAATATAAGCTTTAAATTATAGCGCTGATTTTACAGTTTTGATAATTCTTGCAGCAATTTTGTATGGATCACCGTTTGAAGCTGGTCTTCTGTCTTCAAGGTATCCTTTCCATCCTTTTTGAACTGTGTATAAAGGAATTCTGATTGAAGCTCCTCTATCAGATACTCCATAAGAGAAATCGTGAATAGAAGCAGTTTCATGTTTACCAGTTAAACGTTGGTCGTTGTAAGCTCCGTAAACTTCAATGTGTTCTTTAACAACAGGACGGAAAGCTTCACATATTTTTTCGTAAGTTTCTTTAGAACCACATGTTCTTAATATCTCATTAGAGAAGTTAGCGTGCATTCCAGAACCATTCCAGTCAGTATCTCCAAGTGGTTTTGGGTGGTATTCGATATAGTAACCATATTTTTCAGTCAAACGATCTAATAAGTAACGGGCAACCCAAATTTCGTCTCCGGCTTTTTTAGCACCTTTAGCGAATAATTGAAATTCCCATTGTCCGCAGGCAACCTCTTGGTTAATTCCTTCAAAGTTAAGACCAGCAGCAATACATAGGTCAGCATGTTCTTCTACTAATTTTCTTCCGTGAGTGTTTTTTCCACCTACAGAGCAGTAGTACATACCTTGTGGAGCGGGATATCCTCCAACAGGGAAACCTAATGGCAATAAAGTTTTAGTATCCATGATGAAATACTCTTGTTCGAAACCAAACCAAAAATCATCATTATCATCATCAATTGTAGCTCTACCGTTAGAAGGGTGTGGTCTTCCGTCAGCAAACATAACTTCTGACATTACCAAGTATCCGTTTATGCGAGTTGGATCAGGATAAATAGCAACAGGAACTAATAGACAGTCTGAAGATCCTCCTTCAGCTTGTTTTGTAGATGAACCATCAAATGACCAATTTCCAAGTTCTTCTAATGTTCCTTTGAAATTTTCATGCTCTTCAACTTTAGTTTTACTTCTAAGATTTTGAGTTGGTTCATATCCATCTAACCAAATGTACTCTAACTTAATTTTAGCCATAATAATATAAATTAATTTTTTTGTTTTTTTCGTTGGGTCAAATATAGATTTATTTTTTTAGCCGTAAAAATTAGGGGGCTGTTTTGTTTAGTGGACTATTATTTTTTAGATAAGCGCAATTTTGAGAGGGGTATATTTTTAAAAAAGCAATTTTTAACACCTTTAAAAAATAAATTCGTAAAAATTACTCTTCTTTGCCGGGATTTAGGGTTAAGGAATTATGAAAAAATGTTTATTTAATGAAGAATACTAAGCTATTTTGTTATATTTCTTAAAATCAAATTCATTATTCTTTGTGAAAAGCTTCTAACGTTGAAAAATCATCGAAGAAAATTCTGAAATTTATCTTTTAAACAGGGTTTTTATTTGTTTATATTTGTTCTTCTTTTTTACTAAAAACTATTATAAATTTTAAACTTAAATACATGTCAACATTACGTTTCCAAGCTTTACAAGAAGCTTCTACAAGAAAGCCAGTACATTTTGAAGAAATAGACAGAAAATCTAACATTTTTGGTTCAAATGTATTTAATGAAAAAGCGATGAAGCAGTTTTTGACTTCTGATGCTTTAAAAGGAGTTAGAGATGCAATTCAGCATGGAACTAAAATAGACAGAAAACTGGCAGATTATATTGCCATGGGAATGAAAGAATGGGCATTATCTAAGGGTGTTACACATTATACACACTGGTTTCAGCCTCTTACAGGAACAACCGCAGAAAAACACGATGCTTTTTTCGAAGTTTCATATGACGGGAGTGATCCTGTAGAAAAATTTGGCGGAGCACAACTCGTACAACAAGAACCGGATGCTTCAAGTTTCCCGAATGGCGGAATCAGAAATACATTCGAGGCCAGGGGTTATACAGCATGGGACCCAACTTCTCCTGCATTTATTTACGGAACAACTTTATGTATTCCAACCGTTTTTATTGCTTACACGGGTGAGGCTTTAGACAATAAGATTCCGTTATTAAGAGCGCTTTCTGCAATAGATGAAGCTGCTACAGAAGTATGTAAGTATTTCGATAAAAATGTAAAAAAAGTAACGGCAACTTTAGGTTGGGAACAAGAATATTTCCTGATTGATAAAGCACTGGCAAATTCTCGTCCTGACCTGATGATGACCGGAAGGACTTTATTAGGACATACCTCTGCAAAAGGACAACAATTAGACGACCATTATTTTGGATCAATCCCAACTCGTGCCTTAACGTATATGAGAGATCTCGAACAGGAATGTATGTTGTTAGGAATTCCGGTAAAAACGCGTCATAATGAGGTGGCACCCAATCAATTTGAGCTGGCACCAATTTTTGAAGAAACGAATCTTGCCGTAGATCACAACTCTTTATTGATGGATGTGATGCAGAAAGTGGCAGAACGTCATGATTTTAAAGTATTATTTCATGAGAAACCTTTTAAAGGAGTAAACGGTTCAGGAAAACACAATAACTGGTCGTTGGCAACAGATACAGGAGTTAATTTATTGAGTCCGAGTAAAACGCCAATGAGTAATTTGCAATTTCTTACTTTCTTTATTAATACCATAAAAGCAGTTAATGATTACGAAACTTTATTAAGAGCTTCTATTGCAACAGCAAGTAATGATCACAGGTTAGGAGCAAATGAGGCACCGCCGGCAATTATTTCTGTTTTTATTGGAGCACAACTAACCAAAGTTTTATCTGAGTTAGAAAGCGTTACAACTGGAAAATTATCTCCAGAAGAAAAAACAGATTTAAAACTGAATGTTGTTGGGAAAATTCCGGACGTATTATTAGACAATACAGACAGAAACAGAACATCGCCTTTTGCCTTTACAGGAAATAAATGGGAGTTTAGAGCTGTGGGTTCAAACGCCAACTGTTCAAACGCGATGACAACTCTTAATGCAATTGTAGCAAAACAATTAAAAGACTTTAAAATGGAAGTAGATTCTTTAATCGACTCGAAAGACATGAAAAAAGATGATGCTATCTTTAATGTATTAAGAGAGTATATCAAACAATCTAAAAAAATACTTTTTGAAGGTGACGGATATAGCGAAGCTTGGGAGAAAGAAGCAGCAAAAAGAGGTTTAAGTAATTTTAAAACGACTCCGGAAGCTATAAAAGCCAAAGTTTCTAAACAGGCATTGGATTTGTTCTCTGAATTAGGAATTCTAAACCATGTTGAAGCCGAAGCGCGTTACGAAATAGAATTAGAAGAGTATACTAAGAAAATTCAGATCGAAGGAAGAGTTTTGGGAGATATCGCAAGAAACCATGTTATCCCAACAGCAATTCGTTACCAAAATACATTAATCGAAAACGTAAAAGGATTAAAAGAGATTTTTGGTAAAGAGTTTGAAACGATTGCAAAAGAGCAAATTGTTTTAATAAAAGAAATTTCTGGTCATATTGAAGGAATCAATTCTAAAGTATTGGCCATGACAGATGAGAGAAGAACGGCAAACCATTTAACCGATGCACAAAAAATGGCAGAGGCTTATTGCAATAAAGTGAAGCCTTATTTTGAAGATATTCGCAACCATTGTGACAAATTAGAGCTATTAGTTGACGACGAAAGTTGGACATTAACTAAGTACAGAGAGCTATTGTTTACAAAATAAATAATAATTTAACAGTTCTACCAAGCCCATCGAATTAAGGTGGGCTTTTTTTTGCTTTAATGTTAAAATAAAGCACGATCAATATGTTTTTTAACAGATCTAATGGGGTAATTGTAAATAAATTGCAATAATAAAGTAATTTCCTACTTATGTTTTTGCAGATGTTAGTAGTTCGTCGAGATAGTTTTACAGTTCATCGAAAAGTGGTTATGATATTGTAAAATAGGTATTTATACTTGATTTGATTTTGGATAAGTTTTCTAATTTTGGTCATGAAGAAAGAAAATAAAGGGTTGTAATTTTATTTTCGAATGAAAATTTTTGATGCGATGATTTCCCCAAATCACACTGACCTACATAATAAGTTGTATTAATAACCAATTAAATATATCTATTATGAAAAAAGTAATTTTAAGCGTCTCAGCGATGCTATTTGTAGGGGCAGCGGCTTTTGCACAGGGAAACACATCATCAGTAAATCAAGTGGGTAACACTGACACTGGTATTGTAAATCAACACGGAACAACAAATGGTTCTACTGTTGATCAATTAGGAGATAATAACAAATCAGAAGTTTATCAGGGAATTCAGCCAGGGCTTTATACAGCTGTAAGCAATTTAGCTGATGTAAAACAAAAAGGAGATCACAATGGTGCATTTATTTCTCAGAGTAATCATGATAACAAAGCGTATCAAACTCAAACAGGAGATTGGAACAAAGCTACAGTTTGGCAAGATCAAATAGCTGAAGCTTCTCATCCTTCTGCACTTGGAGGGCATGATACTGCAACTCAAACTCAAACAGGAAATAATAACACTGCTACCGTTGACCAGGGTACAACAGGAAATGAGAAACCAACAGGGCTTCCTTTCAATGCTACTCAGTTAGGGCATGTTGCAGGAGTGCTTGTTCCGTTTGGACCTCATAGCGAGAACTCAGCAACTCAAATTCAAAACGGAGATAACAATGTAGCTTATGCAAGTCAGGGAGGGGTTAAAAATGTTTCTTTACAAACTCAAACTTCTCCAAGCGGTACAACTGCAGCTGATAAAAACACTTCGAACCATTATCAATATGGAGATGAAAATAATGCAACATCAACTCAAAACGGTACTAAGTTAACTGAAGATGTATTACAAATAGGTAATAAAAATATTGCAACTATTTTACAAACAGGAGATTCTCACAGCAGTATTGCATTTTCAAAAGGAAATACAAATACAATAACTGTTACTCAAAGTAACTAATACTGTAAAAAAACAAATGAGATAGTTGCAGAACGTAACTATCTCATTTTTTAATTTTAAATAAATAAAGATGAAGGCTTTCATTTTAAATAGTATAATTCTGTTACTTTTTTTGCCAGTGCTCAATGCGCAGGAAAAAGAGGATGATTCAGATTTTAAAAACTATAGTTCGGCTGTTTTTAATTCAAAACAAGTCGCATTTAGTGTCGTTTCCTCAATGGATAAAAAAGCTCAAAATGATTTAAATCAAAAAATCCAATCCGGTATTAACATACAGCAAATAGGAGATTTAAATACAGTGACAGCATTTTTAAAATCAAAAGAAACCAAAGTTGCTGTCAATCAAATTGGAGATAGTAATCAATTACTTTTAGATAAAAATGCTAAAACAATCACGCAAAATGTAGTGCAAAGAGGAGATAATAACAAAATTTCAGATTTTACATTGTATACCAATTATAATGTAAATATGGAAATGATCCAAAAAGGAGACAATCAAAACATTCAAAATATCGGAACCAATTCAATGTCTAAGAATATGAAAATTACCCAGACAGGAAATGGAGCTTCGATAATTCTTATCAATAAATAAATTTAAACATGCGTTTTCTATACCGACATATTATTTTCTTATTTCTGTTTTTTACTGCCATACTATATGGTCAGGTTCCCCAGGACAAAATAAAAGCAAAACTGGAAATAGAGAAAATCGAAGGCAATGTAAAAATTACAGGTACTGCTGAAAATCTTACAGATGTAATCAGAAGTGCTGCCTATAAAATGTCTGTTATAAAAAACAATAGTAAAAGTAATAATCAGTCTAATAATGACCAAGTTGGTGTTTTTACCTTACAGCCCAATGAACGACAAAAGCTATCAACCTCACAAATCAATCTTTCAGAAGATGATGAGGTAATCGTTTTATTATTGTTTTATGATGAAGACAAGCAAATAATAGCAAAAGATCGTGTAGTTCTGGGTGAGGAAAAAAAAAAGCCGATGTAATAGTTCTTCCTGTTGACGGATTTGTGTTAAGAGGAATTGTTACGGATGACACCAAAACAAAAATTGGTAAAGATTTTTATGATCGGTATTATTACAGGTACAATGATATTGGAATAAATGCTGAAAAGATAGTAACAATAGGTGAAGAATATAGTTTTGCAAGAAATACAGCCATAACAATAACCATCGATAATGAGGTTATTTATGAGTTTTTAGCCAGACCGGATGACGAATTTTTAGACGCCGTTGCAGAGGAATCTGTAAATGCCACCTTTACTTATTTTAAAGAAAAAGAAAAACAGCGAAAATATTTCACTCAGTATTAATTTATTATTAGCGTCATGAAATTTATTATAACCCTCGTAGTATCGCTACTACTTTCTCCGTTTATAAACGCGCAGGCTTTAGTTTATAAACCGGTAAATCCGGCTTTTGGAGGCGATACATTCAATTATCAATGGCTCTTGAGCAGCGCAGAAGCTCAAAATAAGCAGAAAGATAAAACTGCCGTAACCACACCACAAACTGATTTAGAACGATTTAAAGCAAATTTAAATGCCCAGTTATTAAGTCAGATTTCCAGTTCTCTCTACAAACAACAATTTGGTACTGATGGTATTAAGGAAG
The DNA here is from genome assembly GCF_050267765.1 of Flavobacterium sp. NPDC079362. NCBI lineage: Bacteria > Pseudomonadati > Bacteroidota > Flavobacteriia > Flavobacteriales > Flavobacteriaceae > Flavobacterium > Flavobacterium sp. NPDC079362. The sequence continues at coordinate 20,546 of NZ_JBNNFM010000047.1, forward strand.
GTTCCTATACTTTTGGAAGCTATTCTGTAGATGTTTACCCATCTGCAGACGGACTCACACTAAATATTTTAGATACCAATACAGGAGAACAAACCCAAGTCATCATCCCAAATAAATAATATGAGATTACATCACTACTTACTTATTCTATTCGGATTTCTTTTTTCGGGTTGCGGTGCCTATTTTAATCAGCCAACCGGAGTCGAAAAAGCAATTTTAGGAGAAGGAACTCCTGCTACTTCATTGCTAAAAGATTTGCCAAAACCAAAAGAACCCGTTGTCGTTGGTGTCTATAAATTCAGAGACCAGACAGGACAATATAAACCTCAGGAAAACGGAAGCAGTTTTAGTACTGCCGTAACTCAGGGCGCAACATCAATATTAATAAAAGCGCTTGAAGATTCGAAATGGTTTGTGCCTATTGAGCGCGAAAATATTGGTAATCTATTACAGGAACGAAATCTGATTCGGGCAACACGTCAGGAATATGTAAAAAACGCCAATCCTAACGAACCCCAGTTAACACCTTTATTATATGCCGGAGTTTTATTAGAGGGTGGAATCGTTTCGTATGATTCTAATATTATCACCGGAGGTTTTGGGGCCAGATATTTTGGAGCCGGGGCTTCTGTAAAATACCGTCAGGATCGTGTTACGGTTTATTTAAGAATGATCTCAACATCGAACGGAAAAATTTTAAAATCAGTCTATATCTCCAAAACCATTTTGTCTCAGGCAATTGATGAAAGTTTATTCAGATATGTAAATTTTAAAAGATTGCTAGAAGTTGAAACAGGATATACTACAAACGAACCTGTGCATATGGCAGTAACAGAAGCAATCGAAAAAGCTGTTGAATCTCTTGTTTTAGAAGGAATAAAAGATAATATCTGGCAGGCAGATGCACCAAAATGGGAAGTTGATAATTTGCTGAAAGCTTATGCTGAAGAAACTAAAACTGCCGATGTTACATCACTTTACGGACGAGAATTAGAAAACAGAAGAAGTAAATTTGCTATCGAAATTTCAGGTGGGGCAACATTGATGGACGGAGATTATCAGGATCCGCTTTTAAGACCTTTTGGGCGGGGAGCTTTAAAATTCTTTATAACGCCCGGTTTTAATATCAGTGCATCTACAAATGTGGTCAATCTCGCCAATAAAAATTTACTCGACGTTGGTTATATCACCTATGATCTTAATCTCGAATGGCTTTTACTCCCTAAAGATCGTTTTACACCTTATTTGTATGGCGGAGGAGGATATGCCACAAATAGAAAATTTGAAAATGGATATAGTAAAATTCAATACGGTTTAGGTCTTGAATATCTGGCCTCAGATAAAATAGGAGTAAAGTTATTTGCAGAGCAAAATATTAATTTTAGTGATAACGTCGATTATATAAAGGCAGGAACACGAGATGATTACTATTATAAATTTGGGATAGGACTTACTTATTATTTCGCAAAAAAGAAAAAATAAAAGTCTCAAGACTAAATTTTAAGATATAACTAAAGATTTTAAATTTAAAAACAAATTAATAATGAAGTATTTATACAAAATAGCAAGCGTACTTTTTTTATTGTTTTTGGTTTCATGTAGCGAAGAGAAAATAGGAGAACTGGGATATGGTACCGTTAGCGGAAGAGTCGTTAATGCAGATACCTTTGAACCTATGGAAAATGTAAAAATACTCTCGAGCCCAACTACAAGTACAGTTTTTACAGATGCTGAAGGGAAATTTACGGTTTCCAACGTAAAAGTGGGAGAATACTCCTTTCAGGCTCAAAAAGATGGTTTTGTGGCAAAATTTGAAGCCACAACCGTTACAGCAAACAATACTTCAGAAATTGTTTTTGAACTTAAAAAAGCTACAGCTAACAACAAACCACCAACAGTTCCCGTATTGGTAAGTCCAATTGATAATAGTACAGCCCAGGCAGTATCATTAGATCTAACATGGACAGCTACAGATCCGGATAAAGATGAATTAACTTTTAAAGTTACTCTTAGAAATGATAGTAACAGCGATATAAAAGTTTATGATGCCATAAAAGGACCAAAATTAACCCTGACAGATTTAATTTATGGTACAAAATACTATTGGCAGATTGAAGTTACTGATGGAGTAAATACTCCTGTTTTAAGCGTTGTAAGTTCGTTTACTACCCTTGCTTTTCCGGCAACCAGATATTTGTTTGTCAAAAATATAAACGATAACAATGTCATTTTTACTGCTGATGATGCCGGTAAACAATATCAATTAACAAGTGCTGCTAAAAACTATTGGCGCCCACGAAGAAACAATCAGGCAAAGAAAATTGCCTTTATAGGAACAAATGGTTCTCAAAATGATATCTATACAATGAATTTTGACGGAACCGAAGTTAAGAAAATAACAAATTCTGTTCCTGTTGCGGGTTTTAATTCAGATTATATAGGCTATTGCTGGAATGCTTCAGGAAGTGAAATTATCTATCCTAACTTCGACAAATTGTACAAAATTAATAATGACGGAAGTGGTTTGACTAAAGTATTCCAAACACCTAATGGTAAATTTATATCCGAATGTGATTGGAGTGCCGATGGATCAAAAATTGCTTTAAAAGTAAATGATGCCAATGGTTATAATGCTGAAATTTATATCATAAATCCATCAGGAGTTGTAACAGCTACAATTTTGTCAGGACAAACAGGAGCGGTTGGCGGATTAAATTTTTCAGTTACCGGACAAAAGTTAGTTTATACCAGAGATGTAGCAGGCTTCGAAAACTTAAACTATCGTCAGCTGGATTCTAAAATTTTCGAATATAGTTTTGGATCCGGAGTTTTAACTCAAATCCTGACAGAAAAAACTTTAGGAACAAATGATCTGGATGTTCGCTATTCTCCAAACGAATCAGAATTAATTTTTACTAATACATCAAATGATGGTCTTTCGACAAAAAGCATCGTAAAAACGACGATAGGAGTTGTCAATTCCAGAACAGTCTTGTTCTCTGGAGCGGCAATGCCAGATTGGGAATAATTTATAGTAACCAAAATTTTAAACCGGTTTTACTTAAGAAATTCGGCAGCGTTATCTAACCTGCCGAATTTTTTTATGAATCAAAATATTCAATTTTAAATAGTATAGTCCAAAGAATTAAAAAAAGGGATTATCTTTGCACCACATCAACACAAACTAAGTTTCATGAGTTCAGATTCTAGCAAAAGGTACGCACAAAGAGGTGTTTCGGCATCAAAAGAAGACGTACACAACGCCATAAAAAATATCGATAAAGGTTTATTTCCTCAAGCATTTTGCAAAATCGTTCCGGATTACCTTACCCAGGACGAGGAATATTGCTTAATCATGCACGCTGACGGAGCGGGTACAAAATCGTCTCTGGCGTATATGTACTGGAAAGAAACAGGCGATATTTCGGTTTGGAAAGGAATTGCTCAGGATGCTTTAATCATGAACATCGACGATTTATTATGTGTTGGCGCAACAGATAATATCTTACTTTCATCAACAATAGGAAGAAACAAAAACTTAATTCCTGCCGAAGTTATCTCGGCAATCATCAACGGAACAGAAGAATTAATCAACGAATTAAAATCTTTTGGAGTAACCATTCATTCAACTGGCGGAGAAACTGCTGATGTTGGGGATGTTGTTCGTACCATTATCGTAGATTCTACCGTAACGGCCCGTATGAAACGCAGCGATGTTGTAGACAATGCAAATATCAAAGCTGGCGATGTAATTGTTGGTTTGACATCTTTTGGTCAGGCAACTTACGAAAAAGGCTATAATGGCGGAATGGGAAGTAACGGATTAACATCTGCCCGTCACGACGTTTTTGGAAAATATTTAGCAAAAAAATACCCTGAAAGTTTCGATGCCCTTGTTCCGGAAGAATTAATATATTCAGGTCAGGTAAACTTAACTGATGAGGTAGAAAATAGCCCAATAAACGCAGGTCAGTTGGTACTTTCTCCAACAAGAACCTACGCGCCAATTATCAAGAAAATTTTAGACACTTATACGCCAAACGAAATTCACGGAATGGTGCATTGCAGTGGAGGAGCACAAACTAAAATTTTGCATTTCGTACAAAATTTACATATTATAAAAGACAATTTATTTCCGGTTCCGCCATTGTTCAAATTAATCCAGGAACAATCAAAAACAGATTGGAAAGAAATGTATCAGGTTTTCAATTGCGGTCACCGTATGGAAATCTATGTTCCTGAAAACATTGCACAAGACATTATTGCGATTTCAAAATCGTTCAATGTCGATGCACAAATCGTAGGTAGAGTAGAAGCAGCAGATGCTAAAAAACTTACTATTACCAGCGAATACGGAACATTCGTATATTAATATTTTAAAGGTTCTAAGGTTCTGAGTTGCTAAGATTCTAAGTTATAAAGATTCTGATCTCTATTAAAACAAAAATTAGAATTTAATCATCATCTAAGGTGTAGAGGCGCACAGCAGTGCGTCTCCCTCAAAGTTGATAGAAAACTATGCGAATTCAAATGCCGAATGTCAGGCTGAGCGAAGTCGAAGCCCTCGAAATCCATTTTCAGTCTTCAATTTAGTTAAGATTAAGAATGATTACGTTATAAAAATAATAACCATTAGCTTTTTTAGGAGCTAATCCCGCTATCCGTTACAATCTTTCGTGCCGAACCCCGGCACAAAAGGATTTTCACTACTATCGGGGCTAAAAAACACCAGGCTATGTACGAATTACTTTTTTGGAGATATTTAGAAGAGGTTTACCTAAACCATCAGGAAGTTTATGAAGCTCTTGTAGAAAAAGAACACGTTGAAGGTCTTGAAACGCTTCCGGTTGAGGTGATCATGAACAGAATCGCTTCGGTATTCTCTAAATGGGAAAAAGTCGATGAAAACAGCTGGCAAAATACTTCAGGAAAAGGCGCTTTTCAGGTAATCACAACACCTCAAAGTGTCAAAATCGACTGTTACGGAACCGAAGGCAAAACCATGAATAAATTGGTAGAGGTGATGGAAGAATTCAAATGTCCGTTATATGATCCGCAAGTTCCCGAGCGTTATGATGAAATGAGTGAATAAGTAATCTTGATATTATACTATTTGTAAATTGATAAAAAAAACACTCGTATTTATAACTTCTATTTTCCTGAGTATTATCATTGCAATGTTTTATGGTGCAATTCACAATCAATTTACATATTCTGTTTCTAATGAGTTTTTTACAGAAGTATTGTTTGAAAGATTTGGCTTTGTTCAATATGGTCAGGACACTCCGCGATTAACAGCTTCAATAATTGGTGCCTGGTCAACTTGGTGGATGGGATTAATCTCAGGTCTTGTATTTACCATTATAAGCTTATTTTATTCAAATATCAGGCAAATGATAAAAAGCATAAAACAGGCAACTTTAGTTATCTTAGGGACATCAATTACATTTGGTTTGATAGGATTATGTTATGGGTTTCTTGGTTTTTCAAGATTATATTCGACTTGCTGTTTTCCACTTCAAATTCATAATGTAAAAAGTTTTATTGCAGTTTCTGAGATGCATAGTTTTAGTTATTTAGGAGGCGCAGTGGGATTATTTCTGGGAATCCTTTGGCAAATTAAAGGCATTAAGGATAATAAACGATTTCATTAATTTGATGTATAACTTTACGAATCTTTGAGTATTTTTTTTGATATTAGTGAAATAGTTATAATACATAACATAAATATTTTATAGATTAGTAAGTGTAGTCCCTACGGGACAATTTTACGGATCCTCCTTTTGTTTTCTACCAATATATAACTCCTATCGGAGTAAGTATTTTGTTAAAGAAAATATCAGGTAATTAAATTTAAATTAGATCCACGAATATGTCAATAAAAGTAAACATATTGTAGAAATTAGATGTCGCTAAATCTAGATCAACGAAATATACCAAACAAAATAATTATATCTTAGAGATTAGATATTGGGAGATGTAAATCAACGAAATATGACAATCAAAGTAAAATATATCGTAGACATTAGATGTTGTGGAGATGTAGATCAACGAAATATACCAAGCAAAATAATTATCTCGTAGAGATTAAATATTGGTAGAAGCATATTTTACGAATTCCTCATTTGTCCCGTAGGGACAACATTAGTAAACCAGAAAACACTAACATTAAAGTTTTTTTTAATCTTTAAAATCAATTTTATCTGTCGCAAAAAATAAAAAAATGAATATAAATTTCAATTTCTCAGACAATATAATCCTGGAAGACGAACAAGTTTTATTACGTCCATTACAAGAATCCGATGTCTATAATCTATTAGAAATTTCGATCAATGAACCCGAAACCTGGAAATATTCATTAGTTGGAGCAGACGGAAAAGAAAATCTGATCAAATACATTCAATCGGCAATAAAAAACCGAGAAGATAAAAGAGAATTTCCGTTTATTGTCTTCGATAAAAAAACTCAAAAATACGCGGGTTCAACGCGATTTTACGATATGAATCTGGAGTTCAAAACCCTTCAGTTAGGATTTACCTGGTATGGTTCAGCTTTTAGAGGAACCGGACTCAACAAACATTGCAAATATTTATTACTTCAATTTGCTTTCGAAACACTTGGAATGGAACGCGTAGAATTTCGTGCTGATAACGCTAACGAACGAAGTATTGCCGCCATGAAAAGTATTGGCTGTAAAGTCGAAGGCGTTCTAAGAAATCATATGCCAACAATAAATAAAGAAATACGCCGTGATTCGATCGTTTTAAGTATTCTTAGAAACGAGTGGTTCGATGAGGTAAAAGAAAACCTAAAACAAAAACTCTAACAAAGAACCGCAGCTTCGATCCATATTATAGGGCTGGACTTTAGTCCAGTCTAAGAAAGCAAACATAAACAGAACCGTAGGTTCGCCCCATATTGTAGGGCTGGACTTTAGTCCAGTCTAACCAAGCGATCATAAAAAAGAACCATAGGTTCGTCCCATATTGTAGGGCTGGACTTTAGTCCAGTTTAGATATAAATAATAAATAATGATTTGGCCATTCCCATTTCCATTCCCATTCCCATTCCCATTTTGGAATTTGGAATTTGGAATTAAAAAAATTGAAATTTAATCTTTGCTATCCATCCTGCAAAATAAGACCTTGTTCTTTTCTCATTTTTACAACTAAATTATCAATGTGGGTTTTTATTTTTTGAGGTAATAAATTCCAGTCTTTATCTTTTTTGAAATTTCTGCAGTAATCCAGGTCACATTCTACAGCCCGTATTACATATTTTTTGTTTTTATAGACAGTAATAATTTTAACGCGTCTTATTCCTCCATACTCCGTTTTTGTTCCGTACACAATTACAGGATCTATGTAGCCATCGCCATCAAGATCTTTTGTGTTGCAATATTTTGTCCAGAACCAAATCGTAGTTTCTTTTGGATCAGTGGGTTCAAGCAGATCGTTGATTCTCCATTTTTCAAGAAAACCCCCATGATCAGCCATGACACATATTGCCTGAATTTTAGTGTTTAAAGTGTCATTTTGAGTAATATTCTTTTTGTTTTCACACAAAAGCAATTCATACACACCACTTTTATCATCTAATTCAAATGCTTTATAAATCGGGAAATCAGAAAGTTGATTGAGCTCCTTTTGATTGATTTCTTGTTTTGTCAATCTGTAACTGTCTGTTTTTTGCGAAAAACCAAATGTAGTATAAGAAAGCATTAGAAATAAAATGTAATTTTTCATATATAAATGATGTTTTTGAATAGTTCAAAGATATTTAAAAGCATTTTAGTCTGGAACAATTTATATTTTTTAAAAAGCATATTTTATTGTAATTTTCTATCCTGAAATTATTGGTAAATCGTTTTAGTAAATATCTGATACAGCTTTTAGGCAAAAAACAATGATTAAAAAATATCTTATGAATAGAATAAATTGCAAAAGTTTTCTTTTTGGATTGTCATTTTTGATGTTTGGTTATGGTGCAAATGCACAGAAAAAAACAATCGGGAAACGCAATCTGATTCAGTACGTTGATCCCATGATTGGCACGGCAAAAATGGGGCACACTTACCCTGGAGCAACGGTTCCGTTTGGGAGTGTGCAGTTAAGTCCGGAAACCGATACGATTGCTTACAGTTTAAACGGAAAATACAATGGCGATGTCTATAAATTTTGTGCGGGATATCAATACGAAGACAAAACGATTGTGGGATTTAGTCACACCCATTTTAGCGGAACAGGACATTCTGATTTAGGAGATTTTTTGATTATGCCCACAACCGGAAAACTGCAATTGAATCCGGGAGTAGCTTCAAAACCATTATCGGGTTATCGATCTGCGTTTTCACATACAACCGAAAAAGCAGAGCCTGCATATTACAGCGTCTTTCTTGAAGATCATAAAATTAAGGCTGAACTTACGGCAACAACGCGAGTTGGAATGCATCAATATACGTTTCCAAAGTCAGATGAAGCGCATATTATTCTCGATTTGACCTCCGGAATTTACAATTACGATAAAAAGAATGTCTGGACATTTGTTCGCGTTGAGAACGATACTCTGATTACAGGATATCGCCAGACTAATGGTTGGGCGAGAACCAGAACAGTTTATTTTGCCATGTCTTTTAGTAAGCCAATTAAAAGCTACGGACAAGCGCCTCTTGAAAAAAGTGTCTACAAAGGTTTTTGGGGAAGGTTTGATCAAACCAAAAACTTTCCAGAAATGGCAGGTCAGAACCTGAAATTGTTTTTTGATTTTAATACTGAAGAAGGAGAGAAAATCAAAATAAAAATGGCTTTATCTCCTGTAAGTTCTGCCGGAGCATTGGAGAATATGAAAAAGGAAGTTCCGGGTTGGGATTTTGAAAAGGTAAAAAAACAAAGTCAGGAAGTTTGGAATAACGAATTGAATAAAATTCAGATTGAAACTATTCAGAAAGAAGATTTAGTCAATTTCTATACATCAATGTATCATGCCTTTTTGGGTCCAACAGAATACATGGATTTAGACGGAAACTATAAAGGTCTGGATATGAACGTTCATAAGGCGGAGAACTTTAAAAATTATACGAGTTATTCTTTGTGGGATACTTATAGAGCTTTACATCCTTTATTTAATTTGGTTCAGCCCGCCCGAAACTCAGATATGATCAGTTCGATGTTGGCGCATTCAGATCAAAGTGTGCACAAAATGCTGCCAATCTGGTCGCATTATGCCAATGAGAATTGGTGCATGATTGGTTATCATTCTGTTTCAGTAATTGCTGATGCGATTGTAAAAGGGAATGGAAATTTTGACAGAGAAAAAGCACTTCAGGCTTGTGTTAATACGGCTAAAGTGCCTTATTATGACGGGTTAGAGTATTATATGAAAATGGGGTATGTTCCGGAAGATAAAAACGGATCTTCGGTTTCTAAAACCTTAGAATATGCTTATGATGATTGGGCGATTGCTCAGGCAGCAAAAAAGTTAGGGAAAACCGATGTTTATAACGAATTCATCGAAAGATCTAAAAATTATAAGAACGTTTACGATTCTAAAACTGGTTTTATGCGTCCTAAATTAAATGACGGAACTTTCAAAAAAGAGTTTGATCCATTAGACACGCACGGACAAGGTTTTATCGAAGGAAATTCATGGAATTATAGTTTGTATGTTCCGCAGGATCCTACCGAAATGATCAAAATGATGGGAGGAAATGATAAGTTTAACGTAAGATTAGATTCTTTGTTCAGTATGCATTTGCCGGATAAATATTTTGAAAACACAGAAGATATTACAAGAGAAGGAATCATTGGGAACTATGTTCACGGAAATGAGCCTTCGCATCATGTAGTTTATTTATACAATTGGACAAATTCGCCCTGGAAAGCACAAGACAAAATCAGAATGATCCTGAAAAAAATGTACCGAAATGGTGCTGACGGTTTAGGCGGAAATGACGATTTTGGGCAAATGAGTGCCTGGTATATTTTTAGCAGTTTAGGATTTTACCCAGTTGCGCCGGGTTCTGATGAATATGCATTGGGAAGTCCGTTGGTAAAGAAAGCTGTTTTTAATTTAGATAACGGAAAAACTTATGAAGTTGAAACCGTAAATCAATCGGATAAAAATGTGTTTGTGAGTAAAGTACTTTTGAACGGAAAACAATTAGACAAACCTTTCTTAAAACATGCAGATGTTATTAATGGTGGGAAAATTACGTTTTATATGAGTGCCAAACCGAATAAGAAGAATTATTAAAATTAAAGTTTGCCCACGGATTTATCGGGCTAAACGGATTTATACTGATTTCATTTTAGTGTCACCCTGTTCATTCGGCCATTTAGAATTATTAGCAAGTTAAATTTTGATATGAAAAAGAACATAATAATTGAAAATGTAGGTGTTTGTATGGATGGTGGGACTCTTATATTAGAAATAAAAAAGAATCAATCAACCTTTTATGAAGTTCAATTTGTACAAAAAGTTATTTTTTCAAGTCGGGCTTTGAGGGAGCAATTACCAGGCAGTCTGGTTTTGAATGAAAAGGAGGTTGAAATAAGATCAGAATTGGAAAAAGAAATACTTTCAGAGATTAAATCTGCTGAATTTGGAACAAAGATATCTGAAAAAGAAAGAGGTTCTTTAAAACAAATAATTTCAGAGCACATAGATTTTGTTGAATCTGAAGATTATATAAAAGTTGCTAAAAAAGTTGGACGAATAAAATAACAATATAATTCGTAATTAAGTTTTTTAGTTTTAGAATAATTGATAAAAAGTAAACAATATGGTTTAGTTTGCAAAAACTTCCCGAAATTTGCACTTTAAATAAAAGTAAATATGAAAATAAATCTAAAATCAGGAATTGATAAATTGCTTTTCGGAATGAAGCAAAATGATGTAACGGCTGCTTTGGGAAAACCGGACAAAAATTATGTAGACGAAGATGACAATGTGATTTTTGTATACAATGCACACAAAATCAGATTGACATTTTATCAGGAAGAAGACTTGAAATTAGGTTATTTAGTAGCTTCAAGCAATGATCTTGAAGTTTTCGGGTTCAAGTTAATCGGAAGAAAAATTGCGGATGTAAAGAAAGATTTGGCAACAAAAGAAATTACAAAATACACTCAGGAAACTTTTGATACTTTCGAGAACTATTTCAATGAAGACAATTGGTTTATTCTTCAAACAGAATTCGACGAAGTGGTAAAGTTCGAAATCGGTGCGATTATCAACGGTAAAGACGAGTTTGACTGGAAGTTTCCGGTGAAGAAATAAGCATGATTTTGTCAGAGTGAGCGAAGGGAGAAATCACACGCGTAAATCGACAAAGATTGGCGAACTACTTTGCGGAATTTCTAGTGTGATTTCTCCCTTCGGTCGAAATGACAAATAGGACTTAAATAAACAAAAAGAGGTTGTCTGAAAAGACGACCTCTTTCTTTTATTATACTAGTAGATTTACAGAGTGTTTCTTGAAAAATGTAAATTTGGGCTAAAATGG
>NZ_JBNNFM010000048.1:0-31092 GCF_050267765.1 Flavobacterium sp. NPDC079362
AAGGTCACGATGTACATGTCGTATATCAAACCTCCGGAAATATAGCTGTTACAGACGATGAAGCATTAAAGTTTGCTGAGGTTGCCAAGGATTTTGTTGGCGAAGCCGGCAGCGGAATCAACTTCAAATCGGTAATTGAGTTTTTAAACAGTAAATCAGAAAACCAAATTGATTCTCTTGAAGTTCGCAAATTAAAAGGACTTATTCGTAGAAGAGAATCGTATGCAGCTACAAGATACATTGGATTAAAAGATGCCAATACACACTTTCTAGATCTTCCGTTTTACGAAACAGGACAGGTAAAGAAAAACCCGTTAGGAGTTGAAGATATAGCCATTGTAAAAGACATTATTGCAAAAATAAAACCACATCAGGTTTTTGCAGCAGGAGATCTTGCAGATCCGCACGGAACACATGAAGTTTGTCTGAACGCGATTTTTGCAGCAATGAAAGAATTGAAACCGGAGAAATACATGGACGATTGCTGGCTTTGGTTGTACAGAGGTGCGTGGCACGAATGGGACATTCACGAAATTGATATGGCCGTTCCGCTTTCTCCATCAGAAGTATTATTGAAGCGTCATGCCATTTTATACCATCAGTCTCAAAAAGACAGAGTAATGTTTCAAGGGAATGACTCCAGAGAATTCTGGGTGAGAGCCGAAGACCGCAACAAAAATACAGCAATTCTATACGATGACTTAGGATTGGCAGAATACGAAGCAATCGAAGCTTTTAAACGTTTTGATTACTAAAACAGTCACTATGTATTAAATATACCTTTCAGGTTTTGTACAAAATCAAAATATTTTTAATCAAATTTAAAAGTGTATATTCTAATACATTTTTACCTTCGTTTTAGCAACAAATAAAAATGGAAACAAATAATTATACAGTTACAAAACCCTACTTTTTGAAGAAAATAAAATCGCAATTTTCTGTCAATATTCTTGTTTTTAATAATGATATTGATAGTTTTGCGTTTTATAATTAAAACCCCAAATTTAACCTACAAACCCTATGAGAAAAACCATTTCTTATTTTTTGCCATTGGCATTATTTGCAGCCGTACTTGTTGGCTGCAGCGATGATGATTCAAAAGGCGACAATTACAAAGCCAATTATTTATCCAGCATTGATGCCACTACTTTACCTCAGGGAAACCGTCCGATGACGATGTTTGAAGACGATGAAAGCTCTTCAAAAATGTATGATAATAAAGACCGTTGGTTTCGCGTAAATCAACCGATGCAAATCATTCAAAAAGGAAAAGATTCCGTACAAGTTTCACTCTATTCTCCGGTTGGACTCAGCAATGTAAAAGTCTATGCAAAATTGGCCAATTATGACAAGCGTTTTTTGATTTATGAATTTTCTAAAGTTCCGGCTTTTCATCGTTCATTTCACCAACTTCCTTTGGTTGAAGGCAAACATGATTACGAGTTAGAGAACGGAAAAACGGTTACGATTGATAAAATTGGCGGATTTTCTTCCGGAGCGATCGAATTTTCTGTAGAATCAGATGATCCATTATTTGCTAAATTCAAGAAAATTAAATCAAATCGACTAGTACAATTCAGCACGCAGTACCATCTTAATAATCCTGCTGATGATCCTAATAAATATTTACCGATGAATCCTGTTTTGGCTAAAGAAGCGATCACAATGATCATCAATTTCTCATATGCCATTAGTCATCCTTTGTATTATGATACATTCATGAATTTTGACCGATACAAAAAAGAACAGGCTATAACGGCCGGAACAGAAATAAATGGAGCCTTAAACTGGCACGGAAATGCTGATGATGTCGATGGCGTTTATGATTATCTGACAAAAGCTCAAATCGAACAAGCGTATAATACTTATATTGATAGCCGTACACTGAATATGGCAATGGTTGGCGGAGGTTCTGCCTGGGGCGGAGGTGCTTTGGCATCGCAATGGGAATCCGGATATGTAACGGGACACTGGAATGGCGAAATGTCTGTCTGGTCTCATGAATATTCTCATCATAGTGGTTACAATCACAGCAGTAATTTAGCCAATAGCGGCCAAGGTGGAGGTCAGCAGGAGATGTTAACCGATTTGTATAAATACCTGATTTCTTTAAATGATCTTCCGTTTACAGATCCTGATATATTAAAAGGATATACGAAGACCAAATACTTAACAGGAACTTATAAAAAACCTGTCTTTAAAATTAATCCTAAAAATACGTTTTTGGTAAAATACAAAGGAGAAGGAAAATGGAACTAACCTACAAAACTATCATGAATAAAACACCTTTTTTAATACTTTTACTTTGCCTGTTTACCAATTGCAGCAAAGATTCTGCAGACGGAAACCCATCCAGTTACGATTACTTCTACCCTACTGATGAAGCAACGATAACTGCAGCTCAAATTGGAACGGGAACAGGAACTTTAGACCCGAAAGGGATCACGATTGCTAACGAAAAATTGTATGTAGCAAATGGTGATGTACTTGAAATTTTCAACGCTGTAACTTTGGCACATATCAAGACCATTGCAGAATATAAAAAAGGAACTACAACTATTCCGTTTACAAAGATTTCTTCTGTTGCGGTTGACAATGGCCGAATTTATATTGGAAGTGTTGATTCAAGACTTTTTGTAATGGATGAAAATACAAATGCCGGAATCAGTACTGTTGGAAACGGTCAATGGTGGAATACTTTTGTACACGTTTTTGGTGTTGTGGTAAAAGACGGATTAGTTTTCGTAAAAGAAAAAGAAACGTCTATTAAAGTTTTCGAAACTTCTCAAATCACTGAAACCAGTACCTGGGATTTAAAACCAATTGCTAAATTAAATACTTTAAACGGTTTTGATCAGGTATATTCGTTGGATGTTGAAGCAGGGAACTTAGTGGTAGCAGGAAGAGATGCAAAAAGCTATTTGTACTATAATATTGCAGGTATAAAAGCCAATGCGACCGCTTCAATTACAGAACCATTAAAACCGGTTACCGAAACTTTTAATGCTAAGCCTATTGCGATTAGTTTTAGTAAAGACTGGGCAATTACTTCAGAAAACTCCGGAAGCCTGAATTATTTACGTCTTTATCCTAAAGCAGACTTTATGGCCCGCAACTATACTGCAAGTGTAAATGTTTCTGATGTTTTAGGAACGAACCCATTTGGTACTATTGTAAGTGTTGCACAACTTAACGATCGTTTGTTTTTGTCTGATAACACGAATAAAACAATTAGGGTTCTTAAGCTTAATAAATCAGCAATTGCTGAGCAGAATTAAGCTTGTTTAATTCTATTAATAACGTAAAAGGGAATAGTTCAACGCTATTCCCTTTCTTTATTTTAGAACTTTTTGATCTAAAAAGAGCAACGACTATTAAAACTTTTGCAATTGCGTGTAGGCAATGCCATTAAGTTAAGGAATGAGTAAATAGGCAAAGAAAATAGTTTGTCATCTGGACAAGATGCCGAGTTTACAGGACTAAAAAAATCAGTTAATTAATAGTCTAATACATTCGTAAAATTGCTACTTTTAAGGGTAAAAAGGATACCACACTTTATGTTAAAAAAATATAGCTCACTAATTATTTTTGCTGTAATAGAAATTATTATAACATTAATAAGTTTCAGTTATTTGATCAAAAATAATTCAACTTTACTTTCTGCATCAACTGCATTATTTCTGGTCGTAACGCCTTTATTATATTATGTATTGACCAGAAAAAAACAAACTGAATTTACTTTTTGGTTTGTTTTGTATTCTGTTTTTAAAATTACTCCTTATGTCTTCAAAATGGAGGGCAATTTTTTTGAAGGGCTTTTTCAGTTGAAGATATATTTCAACATTGCATTTCTAATCTACTTAATATGGAAAGCTTTTCAGTTTATAAAAAACTTCAGAAAGACTTTAAAACAAAAAAACAACATCGAACAGGATGATTATTCTATCATTTCGAATTCTTTGCAGGAAGCCATAAAATTTAAAAAACTAGCAAAGATGATCTCTTTTGAAGTTTGTTCTTTTTATTATTGTTTTATAAAGTGGAGCAGAAATAATAATGATAATAATACTGGAAATAGTTTTTCAGGTTATAAAGAAAGCGGTATGAGTGCCGTTTATATCGGTTTAATGCTTGTTTCGGTTTTTGAAGCAGTTGGTTTGCATTTCCTGCTCATCTCCTGGAATAAAACGGTTTCTCTACTTTTACTTGTTCTTCATGTTTATATTTTAATCAATCTGATTGGTCACTTGAAAGCCGTTTTTTTTAGAAGTCATCTTGTTTTATCTCAAAAAATTATAATCCGATACGGACTTTTCGATACTTTAGAAATACCTTTTGACCTACTCCATTCTATACAAAAATTTGAAGGAGATTATAAAAAAAGCAGCGAACTTGTAAAATTTGCATTACTGGGAAAGTTAGAACCTCATAATATTGCTATCGAATTAAGAGATACAATATTTGTTAGTTTACCTTTTGGAATTACAAAACAACCATCAAGAATATTACTTTACATCGATAATGCCAATGATTTTCTTAAAGTAATCAAAGACAAAATCGAAGAGGATAACAGACAAACAGTATCGCTACAATTAGAAAAAAGCATGTAAAATTGAATCAATCTCACATGCTTTTTATTAAAAAATTAAACTAAGGATCTTAAATTTTTACTTTGTCCTTATTTTTTATCAGCTGATTTACTCTCCAAATTAATACTATTGAAACGGCTGTAATCACAGCAATTACATATCCCAGGATATCATAATTTTCCAACGGGGAAGTTTTCGTTTTTTGCTGTACAATATATCCGGCACAAACGGCCGCGATTCCACCCGCGATTTGCTGTAAAGAAGACGAGATTGACATATAGGCTCCACGATCCTCTAAGCCGGGAATAGCGGTATTTAGTGTTGTTGCAGGAATCATACGGCTCATGATTCCCATAAACAAAATCATATTGATGACTACGATTTCCCATAGCGGAATAGGATTCAGGTTCGTATAAATTAAAATCATAATGATAGAAATTACTGAACCTGCTGTAAACAATTTGAATTTGCTGACTTTATCACTTAATTTTCCAACTAAAGGCATGATAAATAATACTGAAAGTCCTGTAAAGAAGAATACCATTGGCAGTTCGAGCTGGCTAATGTGAATGTTGTTGACCAAAAAGGCGCTCCCAAAAGGCTGTAACATAAAACCTCCAACAGATAGAAATGCAATTGAAGCAAAACCTACCTGATATTGTTTATTGCTTAGTGTATGCCAAAGATGCAGAAAAGGATTTTTATCTGATTGTACCTCTAAGTGTTTCGTGATAGGCTGCATCTGGGTTATAATAGCAAGAAGAATAAAAACACCAAAAACGGCGATCATAATAAATGCGGAATGCCATCCCCAGTGATTTGCAAAATACAAACCAACCGGAATTCCTAAAATCTGACTTGTTGCAAACGCCATTTGTATGAATCCCATAACGCGGCCTCTTTGATGAATAACAAATAAATCTGTTACAATCGCCAAGGAAACAGATCCAATAACACCACCAAAAAGTCCGGTAACAATTCTTGCCATAAGCAGCATGTGGTAACTTGTAGAAAAGGCACAGAAAACCGTACCGATGATGAATCCTGTATAAAAGAAAATCAAAAGTTTTTTTCGGTCAAACCGGTCTGCAAAACCTGCTGCCAATAGTCCTGAAATTCCTGCACTGAAAGCATAAGCAGAAACGGCAAAACCAAAGTTTGACGTTGTCATATCAAGGTGTTTCATTAAGATATCTCCTAACGGAGAAATGACCATAAAATCAAGTATTACAGTAAACTGCAAAAGTGCCAGAATAGCGATGATAATTTTTTGGTTAAAAGTAAAAGCGGGGCTGTCCCCTATTGTTTTTTCCATATAAACTGGTTCTTTTTTTTTATTAATTTAATTCCTGGCATTCGTGCCCAAAATCGTTGATCATTCCTATGATGGCGTCAGGTTTTAATACATCTGAAACTACTCGAAGTACGCAATCGACATCTTCGCAATCAATGCTCCATTGCTGTATATTCGAATCACTATCCAACGTTTTGCGCATCTCGCAGGCTGGGTCTATATTTTTAATATCTGTTTTAAAAATATGTATGGCATTTAAATTTGTTTCCATAATTTTTCATGGTTTTAATCCTTTTATGGTTCGGCTAAAAGCTTCTTTCATAATTTCTTTGGTAAGCTTAAATGGCTTTCCTCCCATACTCTTACCCTCAGTATGCAAGTTCAACAGCGTGTATAATGGTCCGTAAGCGACAGACCAAAATGCTTCAAATGTCATGGGAACCAGTTCTTTGTTACGAAGACCGTTTTCCATAAACTCAGTCATAGTCTTTCTAAAATCTGCAAACTCTTTAATCGAATCGAGAATGATTTCTGAGTGAGGGGAATGTTTGATGATTTCAAAAAAAGCAACTTCCTTTGGGTATTTCATGGTAAATGCCGCGCGGTTTTCCCATTGCTTCCATAATCCTTCCTCAAACGACATTTCGGGTGAAAAGTTTTTTACCGTACTGGTAAAATATTTGAGTGCAGTTATGGCACCTATTTTTTGTATTAAATCATCTTTGTCTTTGTAGTAAATGTATAAAGTGCCTACAGAAATCGAACAAGCTTTCGCCAGCTTATTCATGCTGAAACCCTGAAATCCGTCACGTACAATCTGATCAATTGCCATTTCGATTACCAACTTTTCCTTGTCTGCATCTCTAATTCTCATACTCTTTTTTTGCAAATATAAAACAATAAATGAATGAACATTCTTTTATTAATTGTTTTTTTTAATTTATTTTTATTGACAAACCCGACAGGTTTTTGAAACCTGTCGGGTTAAGAATGCGGTTCAAATAATCTTAATTATAAAAACATAGCGAACGGTTTCAACCGTTTGGTCACAATATCAAACAAGAAACGCCGCAAAGAAAATCAGCAATCTTTGTCGAGTTTCGCTTGTGATCTCTCCCTCTGGTCGAGATGACAAAAGAAACGAATATTATCATGCAAATGAGTACCTTAGCCCGATATAAATGGAAATTCTTTTTAATTCCATTTAATCAGTGGCTATAAAAACTCATCACATTTAACCCCATAAAAAAACTCCTGTTCAGGTGAACAGGAGTTTCAAAAACAAAATCTAATTTCTAATTCTAATATTTAAAATTTTTAAACTAAACCACGTGTTAACCAACCTCTTTTATTGGCTGTAACAATGGCATATGGTGTAATCCAGAATAAGCTGAAGGTGTAAAAAACACTGTATGAATACGCCCAAAGTGAATCAGACAAATTGTATCTTTTAGCATAAAACAAAACTGGAAAACTTGATACTATTAATATTCCTAAAAGCGTTGAACTCAAAAACAATAACGGATGTATAGCAATAAAAAAGAACATAAAAAGCATAAACGGATATGCCATAACGATTCTTAATGCCTGATTTAACCATAAAAGTCTTGAACCAAATTTAGATCCTTCTCTAAAATCTGTAAATACATATTTCGCCATTGCAATGTTTTCACGCACATTACTTCTGCTCCATCTGATAAACATTTTGTATAATCCTGTATATTCCTCAGGAACGTTTGTCAGTACATAAGCATTTCTCTGAAACACTACATGCTGTCCTTGTTTCAGGATCATATTGGTCATCGCACGATCTTCACCAATGTCAGACGGCTGTCCCATAAAAGTTTGGTTAATCCATTCGTCAAGACAAGCAAATACAGCCGTTTTACGATATGCTGCCGCTGCACCCGGAGTACAAAGCACAGATCCTAATTTACTTTCTGCAGAACGCATGAATTCAAAACTCATTACAAAACTTACGTTAAGCATTTTTGGCAATATGGCTTTTTTACTATTCAGTACATGCACGTTTCCGGCAACTGCCCCACATTTTTCATCAACTACAAACGGGCTAACCAAATTTCTAAGTGTATCTTTTTTAACGATCGAATCACTATCTACCGTTACAAAAATTTCTCCCGTTCCTAATTCAAATCCACGGTATAAGGCGTGACGTTTTCCTGCGTTTACAGGTTGTTGAAAAATAGTCAAACGGTCCCCTAATTTTATTTTCGCCTGTTGCATCCAGTACCATGTATCATCTTTACTTCCGTCATCAACAGCTAATATTTCTAATTTATGCGCAGGAAAATCACTATCTGCCAAACTCAATAAAGTATCCCAAACCAGTTTCCCTTCATTATACGCCGGAACAATTACCGTAACGGTTGGCAACATTTCGTCTGAAACTGATTCGATTGGTTTGTATTTAAAATACAAGTATAAATTATACAGGAAAACTCCCGTCTGAAAGAAAAACAATACTCCCGCAATAATCAAAAACGGAAGTCCCCAACTTGAATTCAATCGGTCAATCTGAAACTGATCAAAGTCATCTTGTAAATGGTAAACCGAGTAAGCTCCAACAAACATAAGGATAAATGTACTTATCAATACAAATAAACCAAACTTACTTTTGGTGCGCTCGCTCACTTTTTTTGATGAAGAAGTCGAGTTGTTAATACGAAAAATGGAACTTTTTAAGGCTTGTTCGTTATTACTATTTGGGCTCGAAGTATAAAATTGTTCTGATGTTAAGGTTTCACTTTTCATATGACACTACTTTTTGATTGCTTGCTATGGGCTTTTACTTATGATTTGTTTTCTTTCCGATTCATTATTTTCATTTATCGAAAAAGAATTTACATATTCCCAATTTGCAAGCGTTGTGCCATTGTCATTTTATACTGTTTTTCAGCGAATTAACTATTTTACCTATTTTATAAGTGTGTAATTTTTATACATTTTCAAGATACAGTATACAGTTTTATTGGATTTTGGCAGGCTTTTGAGGTTGAGGTTTGGTGTGTTTGAATACCTCGAAGTTTACTAAAAACGATTTTTGGAGTTTATTATTATCATCCTGATGTATAATTTTTATTCTAAAAAAGTAAAATAAATGACATGTACCGCAAAGTGCGCAATCCCGATAGCTCAATGTCATTAAGTTAAGCTTTTAAAAATAAAATTATTACAAATCAAATCCGTTTTTATCTGCGTTTTTACGAAGTAAATCTGTTTTATCCGTGTCAAAATTAGACGCCGATTTTACTGATTCGCTAAAGCGAAAACGCTGATAAAAACGGATTTTTCTAATTACTTTCTTGATTAAACTGTTAAGTAATTTTATATATTCCCCCCACTCATTTAACTTGGTATTTGGTAGTAAGATGATAAATACAAATATAATTAAAACACTTTAGATTTTTTAGACCTTAAAATTATTTAAAAATTATAAGATAACGATAAACAAATAATTACCCTACTCCTCATACATCTCCATCCATAACCTCGTCTCCTCCAAATCCAGTTCCTTCTCAATCTTCCTGAAAATCTCTTCATTGACAGAACCAGATTTGTGCATCGATTCTAGTTTACTGCGTTCGACATTTAGGAGATCAATTTGTATTTTGGTAAAATCATTAAAAATCTCCCCTCCCATTACATTTCCTTTTCCGAAGAAGTTGGCAGGGAGTTCCGTTTTTTGGAGGCGGTTGAATTTTACTTCATATTTGCTTTTGATGTTGTGGAGTAAATCGTTGTTGAGTAACGAGAAATTATCTTCGATATGGGTAATGGTTTGCGACACGATAATGTTTCGTATTTCGTATTCTTCGGCGATGATCGAGTATTTTTCTATTTTTAGTTTTTTAATCAGCCATGGCAAAGTCAATCCCTGAATAACCAAAGTCGAAAGGATTACACAAAATACCAGATAAATGATGAGGTTTCTCAGTGGGAATTCCTGGGTTTCATTCATCATTAAAGGCAATGCCAAAGCCGCCGCCATCGAGACTACGCCACGCATTCCGGACCAGCCAAAAACAATCATATTCCTAAAATCAAATTCTTCCTGCAAACGGATTTTTTTACTGATATATCTGGGAAGCAAAGTAGCCGGAATCACCCATAAAAAACGCACCAAAATCACGACCAAACTTACCGAAACGCCCCAAATAAACAAAGACAAACCCGAGTAATCACCTATTCCTGCAATAATCTGTCGTAACTGTAATCCTATCAGAATAAAGATTAATCCGTTTAGGATATTCGTTAGAACACTCCAGATTGTTCCCGTCATCATTCGGCTTTCGTGGGTGAAGATCGTTCCGGATCTTGCCGAAAGAAAAAGACCTGTTGCCACTACGGCCAAAACACCGGAACATTCAAAATGTTCTGCAATCAAGTAAGATGCAAAAGGCGTCAGTAAAGTTAAAGTCGCCTCAATCACCTCATCGCAAACAAACTTTTTATGAATAAAACTCATGACATAGCCAACCCCTAAACCTATGGAGATTCCTAATACCGACATGACCAGAAAATTCAGTCCCGCTTGCCAGAGTACAAAATTTCCGGCCGTAATTGCCGTCAATGCATATTTGTACGCTACCAGACCACTAGCATCATTTACCAGACTTTCGCCTTCGAGAATCGCAATCAGTCTTGGATGTAAACCCAAACCTTTGGTAATCGAAGTAGCCGAAACTGCATCCGGTGGTGAAACAATTGCTCCTAACAAAAAAGCCAACGGCCAAGAGATATCATCTATCAACATATGAGCTGCAACAGCCACGGCAACAGTAGTAAAAAGCACCAAACCAACAGCCGCCAAAGTAATTGGTCGGATTGTTTGCTTAAAATCTGACCAACTCGTGTACCATGCGGCATGATATAAAAGCGGTGGCAAAAAGACAATAAAAACAATTTCAGGACTCAAAGCAATCACAGGAAGTCCCGGAATAACGCTAATAATGACACCACAAAGTACCAGCACAATCGGAATGGGAAAATTATATTTTTTACTGATAAGGCTCAAAAAAGCAACCCCAAAAAGTAACATGATGATTACAGTAATATTTTCCATTTTTTGTTGTTTTGGTAATTCTGGTATGAGAGTACGAATATAATATTTTTAAATCTTTGTGTTATTTTTTTTAAACACATAGAAACATAGGTTTTAATATTTTTTAAACCACGCCGACAGCTATCAGGACAAAAGAATTTTATTTCACGCAGATTGAAAAAAATTTAAGCAGATTTAAATAGATTTTTATTAAAATTAATTTGCGTAAATCCGTTTAATTTTTTTTCAATCTGCGTGAAATTCATATTAAAAAAATCATGATTTTCTCCAATAGCAATATCCTTATATCAAGACGAATGATTTCCTGACATCCCACTATGTGAATTCACGTTGAAGTGAAACAACTTTTTTTTCGCTTGCTAAAGCTATGTTTCTATGTGTTTAAAAAAAATAAACTGAATGTCATAAAACTCCAATCTACAAATCTCTTAACCAAATTTTATTATCTCTTTAAGTCATAAATATCTTAAAAAAAATTACATTTGATACTTAAATTCATTGCCTTACATTATGATTCAGAAAAGAAATTATATTTATTTACTCGCCCTGTTAGCCGTCTTCTTTTACGCGCCGCTTACCTATTCACAAACCGCACCGGTCAAAACGGAAACTGCACCTCCTAAAACGGAAACCAAATCGAAACTTTTTGAAGAAAGTGCCACAGACAGTGATTATCTGATGGCTATCGAAAAAGCCGGAGAAGTTTTAGAATCTGCTCATAATGATACTGAATTTGATGCCAACAGTTATCATTTATTTGGAGAAATCAAAAGAACACAAAGTAAACTTGATCTTATTTTAGTAAGTATAAAAGGAGCAAATCCTAATGTGCGCAATCAGCAAATGTATCGTATTGTACTAAAAGAAATCGAACAGGAACTGGACGAACAAAATACCGCAATCAATTCCCGCAACCTTGCTCTTGAAAAAATAAAAGCCAGAGTAATTGACTTGCGCAAAGACAAAACCTTAATGGGGCTTTTGACAGATACTATTAAACGCCAACAATTTAAAAAAGAGTTTGCCAATCTTAAAGACAGATACCTCAGCACGGATAGTCTGATGACCAAAAATCAAAATATCCTAAACAATAATAAAAGACTGACTGTAGAAAGAAAAATAGCAGTTTCGAATGCTTTAATCACTGTTGACAGTAAACTGGAACAATCAGGAATCAGTATTCTTAAAAGAGAATATCCTGTTTTATGGAGTACAAATGATTCTGTGGCAAAAAAAATAGAAGGTCAAAACATCAAAGCTAAAATTGCTATCGAACAAAGCGTTGCTTCCTATTATTTAAGTTACAAAGCTGGTGCCATAATCTCATTGCTCCTCTTAATGGGAATATTAGGCTGGTATATTGCACGCAACCTAAAATACCTGAAAAATAACGGACATTCAAAAAACCTTGCTCAATTTAATTTTAAATATCTAAATAGAGGCGTTATTATTCCGGTCGCTGTTATTGCCTTGAATATTGCTGTTGTGAGCAACTTATATGCTCCGGCGATGTTTATTGAACTGGTTCAGCTTTGCCTTCTTGGTCTTCTTACTTTCCTTTTTAGAAACGACTGGTCCTCTACCGCAATACGCAACTGGATGTTTCTTTTAGTATTATTTTTTATTCTTTGTTTCCTAGACCTGTTTATTGCCGTTGGTTTTATACAACGCTGTGCCTTTATTATAATCAATATTTTAGGAATACGTTACGGTTTTGTTCAGATAAAGACTTTAAAAAATCAGCTTTATATAAAAGGTTTTTTCAAATGGGCGACTATTATTTTTATAGGCCTGAATGTTTTAGCCTTACTAAATAATGTATTCGGCCGTGTTTCTCTTGCTAATATGTTAAGCCTTACTGCTTTTATTTCGCTAACGCAAATTGTGGCATTAAGTGTGTTTTTAAAAATAATTTTAGAAGTTATCCTTTTACAAATCTACACGACAAGAGTAAAACGTGGTATCGAAAAGATTTTTGATTTCGAAAGCTTGTCTGACACACTCAAAAAACCTTTCATTATCCTGATCAGTTATATGTGGATTGTGGTCATCGCTGCTAATCTGAATATCTGGGAATCTTTACGTGACGGTTTAACTTCAATTTTAAGTCATCCCAACACAATTGGAAGCATCACCTTTACTTTAGGAAATATCGTCTTGTTTTTTATCATCATTTGGCTCGCGCATTTATTACAGAATTATGTCGCTTACTTTTTTGGAGAAGTCGATGATGAGAACGAAGAAAACATCAACAAAAGACAGCATTCTAAATTATTGATTACAAGACTTGTGGTATTGATTAGTGGTTATCTTTTGGCCGTTGCCGCATCAGGAATGCCATTAGACAAACTAAGTATTTTGCTGGGAGCTTTGGGTGTTGGTGTTGGACTTGGTCTACAGAGTGTGGTTAATAATTTCGTTTCGGGTATTATCCTGATTTTCGATAAACCCATACAAATTGGCGACGTGATCAATATTAGTTCTGAATCCGGCCGTGTAAAATCGATGGGATTGCGTACTACCAAAATTAACTCAGCAAATGGTGCCGAAATCATTATTCCAAATGGTAATTTATTGTCTCAAAACATTACCAACTGGACTTATACGGACAATTTTAAACTGGTAGAAATCGCTGCAGAAGTGAGTGGAGAAATTATGCCGGAAGAAATTAATACGCTAATACTGGAATCTCTCGAAAGCATGGAATTGGTAAATAATGCTAAACCTCCTCATATTTATTACACCGCCATTGCTGATGGAAAATTCAAATTGCAAATTAAATTCTGGTGCAGCATTTACCGTACAGAAGAAACAATTAGCAGTGCACGTCAGGTACTATACAGTAATTTTAAAGCAAAAGGCTTAGCCTTGTCGACATAAAATGATTGGTGACTTTTGATTAACGATTTTTGATTACAGATGTGTAAAACCTGGAAAAACAGATACTACAGCAAAATTCAAAAATCGTTAATCTTCAATCTAAAATATAAGACATTGAACTTTGGGATTATGTATTTAAAAACAATTATACCTCACGACTTCATCCTCTTAGATTATATCTTAAATCCGTCAAATTCATTTTTTGGCGGATTTTTTTTGAAGTTGATTTCCGAAGTAAACTTTACAAACCTCAACTTCTTAATTTACAAGATGTTAATTTTAAAACAAAACGATTACATAATTAGCCCTAAAAGCGTTAAATTTATTAAAATATTCATGATTATTTGTAATACAATTAATCTTATCTTAGCGAAATAATCGCATTTTTGAATTTAAATTCATCATAGATACGACGCAGAAAGGTTTCAATTGAAACGCTGTATTAAACAAAAAACAACTGATTTACAAACAGATAAAAGACCAACAAAACCATTTTTTTCCAGAAACACAGAGATTAACCGGGATTGGACCAACATATTAAATCTTACAATACTTAAAATGAGCAAGCAGAATTATAATTTATTACTGGCAGATGATGACGAAGATGATTGCGCTTTTTTTAAAGAAGCACTTGATGAATTATCACTTCCTGTATCGCTTACGACAGTAAATGACGGAGTACAACTCATGGATTTTTTAGCCACTATTTCTTCAGGCGATTTACCGGATATTCTTTTTCTGGACCTGAATATGCCCCGAAAAAATGGTCACGAATGTTTGACGGAAATAAGAGAAAAGGAAGAACTTAAAAATCTCCCTGTAATTATTTTTTCGACTTCTCTGGATAATGAAATAGTCGACAAAATGTATGAAAAAGGAGCAACATATTATATTCGCAAACCAGGCGAGTTTGCTAAATTAAAAAAAGTGATCGAAAATGCTCTGACTATAGCATCACAAAATGACTTTAAGCAACCTATAAGAGAGCAATTTATACTCCAACCCTAATTCGTTTTTGGAATGAGCCTTACAAATAAGAATCTTTATTTTCTGACCGATGGTGGAGAAATGGGTGAATTGATGCGTACTAAAGATTGGAGCAAAACACCTTTAGGCAATCCAGAAACCTGGCCACAAAGTCTTAAAACCATGGTCGCTGTGGTGCTCAACAATCCGTTTGGAATGTACATTGTCTGGGGAAAAGAATATACGCAAATTTATAACGACTCATTTCGTCCTATCCTTGGCTCTAACAAACATCCTGAGGCTTTAGGAATTAGTTCTCAAATCACATTTTCTGAAATCTGGGACACTATAGGTCCAATGTTTCATGATGTCATGCAAAGTAAAGCAGTTAGTTTTCCTGATCTTAAATTAACATTAAACAGGAACGGATTTGATGAGGAATGTTATTTTAATTTCTCTTACAGCCCTATTAAAAAAGAAGATGGCGAAGTTGGCGGCATATTAGTTACAGTTATTGAAACTACAGAAAAAGTCAGGGCCACAGCAGCTCTTAATATAAGCAATATTCGATATCAGAATAATATCATGCAGGCTCCTGTCGCTATGTGTGTTTTTAGGGGCAAGAACCACATTGTCGAAATTGCAAATGAGCAAATGATTCGATTATGGAGAACAACGGCAGAAAAAGTACTTAATAAACCTATTTTTGAAGCATTGCCTGATACAAAAAGTCAATATCTCGAAAACCTTTTAGACAATGTTTATAATACCGGACAAAAATTTATTGCCAATGAGGAACTCGTTAAATTTCTTCGAAATGGAAAGATAGAAGATACTTACATCAATTTTGTTTATGAAGCGCTTACAGAATCTGACGGAACAATTTCGGGCGTTGTAGGAATAGCCATAGAAGTTACCACACAAGTAGTTTCTCGCTCAAAAGTAGAAGAAAGCGAACAAAAAGTTAGAGAACTGGTAGAGAATGCACCTTTTCCTATTGCTTTGTATGTTGGCCCGGAAATGATTGTTGAATTGGCCAATGACTCTATTATTAAAGTATGGGGAAAAGGCAATGATGTAATAGGAAAATCATTTAAAGATGTAGTTCCTGAACTCGACAATCAATTAGTCTTTGAGCAGATTAATGAAGTTCTAAACACCGGGAAATCTTTTCATACACAAAATACTCCCTTAGACCTTACCGTTGATGGTAATTTAGGTACTTATTATTTTAATTATAGCCTAACGCCAATATATGACGTAAATGGCAATATTTATGGTGTAATGAATACTGGCGTCGATTTAACAGACTTAAATTTAGCCAAGAAAAAAATTGAAGAAAGCGAACAGAATTTACGAAGTATGGTATTGCAATCGCCAATTGGTATTTGCGTACTGGATGCAGAAACTCTAATTAGCGAAATTGTAAATGACAGTTTCATTGAAGTTGCAGGAAAATCCCGTGAAGAAATTGCAGGGAAACACTATTGGGAAAGCTTTGCCGAAGTAAAATCCTGTTATGAAATTCCTCTTCAAAAGGTAGTTACTGACGGTACTCCTTTTTATGCCAATGAGGTAGAAATGTTACTCATCAGACATGAAAAAAAAGAAAAAGTATACGTTACTTTTGTTTATGCACCACTAAAAAACATAGAAGGCAAAGTAACAAAAATAGCGATTTGGGTACTAGACAATACTCCACAAGTTATTGCAAGACAAAAAATTGAAGAAGCTGACAAACGTTTTCGTAATACAGTAAAACAAGCTCCGGTAGGAATTACCATTTTGCGAGGTCCGGATCATATGGTCGAAATGGCCAATGAAGCTTACTTAAAGTTGGTTGCCAGAGAAGAAAAAACCTTTGTAGGCAAACCTTTATTTGAATCATTACCGGAAGTAAAAGAAACAGTAAGTTCACTTTTGAAAGATGTTTTTAATACCGGGATTCCTTATCACGGAAACGAAGTTGCTGTACCTATAAACCGATATGGAAATCATGAGATTTTCTATTTTGATTTTCTTTATCATCCATTAAAAGAAGAAAACGGAGAAATTTCAGGAATAATTGCAATTGCAACTGAAGTATCTGAAAAAGTCGAAGCCAGAAAAAAAATAGAACTTAACGAAGAAAGACTTAATATTATCGTCGAAGCCAGTGAATTAGGTACTTGGGAACTGGCGATAAAAACCAAAGATCTTCAATATTCTAAAAGATATCTTGAAATCGTTACCGGCTATAAAGAAGAAGAATCTCTAACTCATGCCCAACTCCTAAGCCATATTCATCCGGATGATTTACACATACGTGAAAAAGCTTTTAAAGAATCCATTGCTTTAGGAACCATACAATATGAAGCCAGAGTAATATGGGACGATCAATCGGTTCATTGGGTCGAGGCGAAAGGGAAACTTTTTTATGATGACGAAAACAATCCCGAAAAATTATTGGGCACGGTAAGGGATATTACTGACGAAAAAAATCATCAGCAGGAACTTGAAGCAAGCGAGAAAAGGTTCCGTAAACTAGTCATGGAATCTCCCGTTCCAAAAGCTATTTTAAGAGGAAAAGATATGACCATCGAAATGGCGAATGCTGCACTTTTGAAAAATATATGGCGAAAAAATGAAAGCGATGTTCAGGGTGAAAATATATTAAACGTTTTTCCGGAACTTAAAAAACAAAAATACGCTAGACTTTTAAATGAAGTCTATACGACAGGAAATGTACATTCAGAATCTGAATCATTGTTTTACTTAAATAATGGAAATACGGAATACAAAATGTACATCGATTTTGAATATGCGCCAATGCGTGAAATAGACAATACTATTTCTGGAATAAAAATGACGGTGATTGATGTTACTGAAAAAGTCGAAACCAGAAAAAAAATCGAAGAAAGCGAAAAAAGATTCCGCTCTCTTACAGAAAGTATCCCGCAGCTTATTTGGGAAACAGACGAAAAAGGAAATGCTTTGTTTACCTCAGGCAAATGGTTCGAATATACCGGCGTAATTCCTACCGGTGAAGCCGCGTGGAAATCTATGATTCATCCTGATGATTTTGATGAAAACAGCAAAATATGGAACAACAGTTTAGCAACCGGAGAATTATACAGAACAGATGTACGGGTTTTAAGAAAAGACGGAACCTATAGATGGCATGCTGTAATTGGTGAACCAGTTTTGAATAAAGACAATAAAATCATAAAATGGGTTGGAGCCTTTACAGATATCCAAACTGAAAAAGCATTTACCCAGGAATTAGAAAAACAAGTTACGGCACGAACAAAAGAACTTGAACAAAAAAATATCGAGCTCGAGCAAATGAACAAAGAACTACAATCGTTTGCCTATATTTCCAGCCACGATTTGCAGGAACCATTGCGAAAAATTCAGACTTTTGCAACGCAGATTACAGAGAAAGAATCTAAAAATTTATCAGATTACGGAAAAGATAAATTTCAACGAATGCAAAATGCCGCTCAACGAATGCAAACATTAATCAATGATTTACTTTCGTATTCAAGAACCAACATTCAGGAAAGAAAATTTGAAAAAGTCAATCTTTCTCAAATCATTGATGAAGTAAAAGAAGATCTTAAAGAAGAACTTGAACAAAAAAATGCCAAAATAGAAAGCAACGAAACTTCTGAAGTAAGTATTATTCCGTTTCAGTTCAGACAATTATTGTACAATTTAGCCAGCAATTCATTAAAATTTTCGAAACCTGATGTTAATCCGATAATAAAAATAAAAAGCAAGTTTGCCAAAGGAGCAGCTTTAAATAATGATGCCTTATCAAAAGAAACAGAGTATTGTCATATCAGTATTTCGGATAATGGTATTGGGTTTGAACCACAGTACAGTAAAAAGATATTCGAAGTTTTTCAGCGTTTACACGGCAAACTCGAATACACAGGAACAGGAATTGGACTTGCGATCGTAAAAAAAATAGTAGAAAACCATAACGGTTTTATCACCGCAGAAGGCGAACAAAATAAAGGTGCAACTTTTGATATTTATATCCCGGTGATTCAAAATACAAACTAATAAAAAAACGGAAATAACTTTTAAAAAGTCATTTCCGTTTTTGTTTTTAATCCTCTTAAAGAACTAAAAAGTACTTCTGATAAATTATCTTGTATATACAGTAATGATACCAGTAGTTTTGTCTTTCAATTTTAACTCCTTATTAGTAAGGTTCATAATGTCGCTGGTAGAACTTACATTACCAACACTAATAGTTAAGTCATTATGAGATCTTGCATAAGTTCCTGTAGTTTCTGTCAAGGCACAATCAGAACCGTTATAATCACCAATAACTGCAGCATTACTTAATCTTAGATCTAAATAATCTCTACTGCACCCTGTTTGATTTTGTGGCGCATCGATTAAAACTTCTTTTCCGTCAATAATTGTTCCTGTCTGACTTAGGTTGTATTTACCTTGTATAGGGACGATTGTTTCCCCGTCATTGTCATCGTTACTACAAGATGCTGCAAATAAACCGATGCTCAATAATAATGCGAATAATATTCTTTTCGTTTTCATGTTTGATTTCTTTAAAATTATTTTATGCTAAATTAGTTTTAAAGTTTATCAGAAATGTTCTATAATTTTCGATAATATTTACATAATTCTATTTAAATCCTAAATAATACCTTACGAAACAAAATTCTAAGTAGTAAAAGACATTATTATATCCAGTTAATAAGTCGGTATTTCTTTTCATCTACCTATCTAAAATAAAGTAAGTTAATGCTCATAACGAATTATTATTTTAGGAAACACATCAAAACAAGTTCAGCATGTTATAATAATTACGTCTGAAAAATTGTACTTTTACTTTATAATTCTATCGTTTTCTTTAACCGTATAGTACAGTGCTTAATATGTTTTTTACATATTGCCTGATTACACTTAATTATTATCTTTGAATTATGAGCACACTTACAAAACAAAACCATATAGGGCGAAAAATTAGCCGTATTCGTGAACTTCGTGATATGAAGCAGGAAGCTTTGGCGCAAGCAATGGGAACAAACCAACAGGCTATATCTGCAATAGAAAATAGCGAAATTGTAGATGATGAAAAACTTGTCGAAGTAGCAAAAGCCCTTGGCGTAAGTGTCGAAGCCATTAACAATTTTTCAGACGAAGCTGCAATTAATTATTTTAATATATTGTATGATCACAGCAACAATGGCAGCCAAGGTGCATTTGCAAATAATTGTACTTTCAATCTGTTAGATAAATTGATGGAAGTTGTTGATGAAAATAAAAAACTTTACGAACGTTAATTGCAGGCTGAAAAAGATAAACTCAAATATGTAGAAAAATTAAGAAATAATCCTTTATGATATATTAATAAAAAAAGAGGCTTCGCATGAAACCTCTTTTTTTGTTTTATTTAGTTGAAATATAAAAATGTAGAAATATCATTATTTACAAGGTTTATTCCTTACGTATTTACCAATCATATATCTCGTCATTGGTCTCAAATATTGACTCGGTCTTTCAGGATGGTATCCAATTTGATTAAAACATTCAAGAGAATCTCCAGATCTGGCATAAAAAACGACCGATTTACCACTTTTAAAAAAAGTAGTTGTGTCACAAACCTTAATCCTTTTAAGATTAATAAGATTTCGATCTAAAAGTTCAATATTGTTATCTGGTGCTTTCAGATCACAATCTACAACCTCATAATTATTACCAGTCCATTGCATACATCCTTTATCTGGAAATGCGAAAAAGATTACCGGGAACCCTATACATAAAACTAAAGCAAGACCTATTATAGTATTCTTAATTCTTCGATTTAATTTATTTGGAGGATTTTTTTTAAAAGCTACGAATGCATTGATTGCATTTAATTTTGGTTTTACTTCTTCAAAAGTACTTTCTCTTAATTCCTCAATTTCTTCTTTACTTTCATTTTCATTTACATTCTCACATTCCTCTTCCTGTTCACCTACTATCCCTTTTTCTATTCCTTTTTCGCTTTCTTTCTTATCAAGAAAAACTCCTAGATCTCCTGAAGTATCATTTTGTCCTGTTTGTTGGTTTGATATTATGGAGTTGTTGGTATGATCATTTTGAGTTTCATCCCGATATAAATTGTGAATTCTAAATTTATTAAAAGGTCGTGGTTCAAAATCTATCAAAATTGCAGCTAATTCTATTGTACTGTTTTTTGCAGGCTTTTTTCCTTCTTTGTAAAAAGCCCCAACTTTTCTAAATTTATCCGTGTAGGTAGTGGAAGTATTTTCCTCTTTCGGATCAAATTCAAACTTAAAAAAATCCGAGTATACCTTTAAATCATCATATTTAGGATTAGATCTAAAAATCTTCCAGCATAAATCCCTTAAACTTGCTTGGCCTGGAACATCTAAAAAATCATAATACTCCCCTCCTTCTTTTTCTTTTCTATATTTTGCCCTAATAGCTTCTTTATATTCATTTTCAACATTTTCTCGGGTAGTTTTTTCCATAAGCTTTCAGGATTTTCAGGATTTTTTCTATGACTTTTCAGGTTTTTCAGGAGATCTCAGGAAAGTTAGTACATCCCGGAATTCCTTATCAATTCAGGCTTAAAGCCGTTGTTACTTTGCGGTATCAAAAATTAGTTCTTGTTCGATATAGCGATTAGAACAAATGTACAAACTAGTTTAAATAAAAAGTGCGGAAAACCGTAAAACGGAGTTTATCCGGGAAGTATAAATAAAATTTTACTGTCTACGCACTTCACTTCCCAACACAAAATGATGTTGCATTAACAATTTCGGAAAAGATCCGAACAGCAATACTCATGCTTAATCCTTAAATATTAAAAAAATGAAAAAGCTACTATTATTGGGAGCGTGCGCTCTATTGACAACTATGATTTCTTGTACTTCTGACGATTTCGAAGATACTAAAGCGAATATTAAACCTGAAGTACCTGCATACGCTGGACCTGGGGATTCACCAATAACAGTTCCGCCACCACCACCGGTAAAATAATATTCAATAATAGTATTTAATTTACAATTAATTACTATTTTCGGGGAAAGTACCTTTTATGCTACGATCCCCGTTTTTTTATTTCCTTATTTTTTTATTTCTTCTTTCCTGCAAAAAACAAATTATAAAACCTTTCAATAAGACTGCTATCATAAAAGAAGCTGTTAATCTACAAGAAAAAGGAATAACGAACTTTCAGAATAAGAAATTTAATAGTGCCTTCTATAACTTTAATAAATCAAAAATCACTTTTGAAACCCTAAAAGATAGTGGTAATATTGTGTACAATCTTATCCAGATGGCTAATATTCAGCAAATAAACGGCGACTATTATGGCAGTAAAGAAACACTGACAGAAGCATTACCTTATCTTAAACAAAAAGATGTTTATAGTGCTGCTATCAATAACTTATTCGGAATTGCTGATAAAGAACTTTCTCTTTATAATGATGCTATTTTTTATTATCAGGAAGCTCTTAAAGATTGTACAGATGAAGCATCAAAACAATCTCCCTTAAATAATATTGCGGTCGTATACATTCATCAAAAAAAATATGATAAAGCAATACTAATTTTAGAATCTATTATAAACGAAAAATCTCTCAACACAGACCTTACTAGAAAAGCACGGGTTCTTGACAATTTAGGCTTTGCCTATTTTAAAAAAGGAATACATGATAAAGGACTCTTATTAATGCAAAATAGCTTTAACTTAAGAAATAAAATTGACGATGCTTATGGAAATATTGAGGGCAATTTACACTTAGCCGAATTTTACTCAAAACCAAACCCACAAAAACCAAACCCACAACAATCAAATCAATATGCGCAATCAGCCTATGAAATCGCTACAAGATTTAATAGTGTTGATGAACGTTTGAAAGCTTTGTCTTTTTTAATTTCTAATGATTCCGGAAATAAAAATGCACAATATGCCCAAAAGTACATTACTATAAATGATAGTATCATAAAGATTCGAAACAACTTTAAAAACAAGTTTGCCAAAATCAAATACGATTCTAAAAAAGAAAAAGACGAAAATCAAAAACTACGCTTACAAAAAGTAGAAAATGAATTATCACTACAAGAAGCAAAATATCAAAAAATAGTTGCCGGAATTGGTATAATCTTTCTAATTATAGTAATTGTTATCCTGATTCGATACTACAGAAACAAAAACAGGATCGAAAAAATAAAAACCGCTTATGATACTGAAACCCGAATTGCAAAAGACATTCATGACGAACTGGCAAATGATGTTTTTCATGCCATGACTTTTACACAAACACAACCTTTAGAAAGTGATAGTATAAAGGAGACTTTAGTTCAAAAACTTGATAATATTTATTCGCGCGTTCGCAGGATTTCAAAAGAAAATAATACAATCGATATCACAGCAAATTATTCTGCGGGGCTAAAAGAAATGCTTTCGACATATAATAGCAACAACACAAATGTAATTATCAATAATGTCGAAAAAGTAAATTGGGAGTTAGTAGATGCTATTAAAAAAGTTACTATTCATAGAATTTTACAGGAATTAATGGTCAATATGACCAAACACAGCAATGCGTCATTGGTTGTTGTAAAGTTTGACAGTAACGGAAAAATAGTTTTTATTGATTACACGGATAACGGAAAAGGCTGCAAAAAAGAAGAAATTATAAAAAATGGTTTACAAAATATGGAAAACCGTATTCTAGCCATAAAAGGAACTATTACTTTTGACAGTGAACCTGATAAAGGTTTTAAAGTAAAAATAACGCTGCCTAAATAAAAGCCATATGTTTAAAAAAGTAATAATAGCCGAAGACCTTGAAGATATAAATTTAGGAATCGAGCAGACCTTAAAAAGTTTAGATATTGTAAATTTTCAACACGCCAAATATTGTGATGATGCTTTTTTAAAAATACGAAAAGCCATTCAGGATAATGAGCCTTATGATTTATTGATTAGCGATCTTTCTTTCAAAAAAGATCATCGCGAAGTAAATATTACTTGTGGCGATGAACTTGTTGAGAAGGTACGCGAACTTCAGCCTAATATTAAAATTATAGCCTATTCTGTCGAAGATAAAAACATACGCATTAAATCACTTTTTGACAAAGCAGATATTAATGGCTTTGTACTAAAAGGAAGAAACAGTATTGAAGATCTCAAAAAAGCAATAAACCTCATCGGTACTTCAGATCAAAAATATATTTCACCGGAAATTGCATCAGCATTACAAGAAAAAAGCAATTACGAAATCGACGATTTAGACATACAGATTCTGAAACAATTATCATACGGAACTCCTCAAGATGAAATCATACAGATTTTTAAAGAAATGGGAGTAAAACCAAACAGCAAAAGTACAGTCGAAAAAAAAATCTCCAAGCTAAAAGATTTTTTTAAGGCAAATAACACGACGCATCTGGTTTCGATTACAAAAGATATGGGAATTATCTAAAACTCATTACAATACTATTATTAATTCATTAAGCTCCTTCGGGGGCTTTTTTTATTGCTTAAAATTAAAAAAATACGAATTACGGATTTCCATAAAATACAAATTTCAAATAGGTTTAAGTTTGAATTCTTAAATCAATTTAAAATTATGAAAAAATTAGTCGTTTTGTTTAGTCTCATCTTCTTGGTTCTGGGAGGTACTATTGAAGCCCAAAGTGGTCATTATAAAAATGGAAAAGGTAGTTCCCATAAAGGAGGAAAATACAAAAATGCAAGTACCAAAAATCACTATAAAAAAAGAAAGTAAAGTTTGTGAATAATTCGAAAAACTTTAATGACCAAAACCTAAAATCATGGGATTTCGATTTCAAAAAAGAATAAAAATTGGAGGAGGATTTGGCTTAAACATAAGTAAATCCGGTATTTCTCCAAGTTTAAGAACAAAGATAGGATCATTTAGTAAAAACGGATATTCTGTAAAAACAGGTATATCAGGACTACGTTACCAAAATAGCGGTTGCATCGTACTATTTGCATTTACAGGCATCATAACACTTTTAATTTTTACAATAAAACATATATAACAATGGGATACAGAAAAGGATATTTCAAGAAAGATGGAACGTATGTTCAGCCTCATTTTACCAAAACAAGAACAAAATCATACTCAAACAAGAATAGCGGATGCATTTTAATAATGCTTATAACGATGACATTTGGACTGGCAATTTCTTGTTCAGATTCGTCAGATACATCAGGCTCAAACTGCCCCACTAAAACTTGCGGAGATTTTAAAACTCAGGCGCAAGCACAAGCAACTTACGATAGCAACAGAAGCTGTTATAAAAATCTCGACGCTGACAAAGACGGAATCGCCTGTGAAAATTTACCTAAAAAATAACTATTCTTCTTTGTGCTCAATATGAAAAATATTTTAACAGATTTTATATTGAAGAAGCAATAATAAAAAACCAAATAGACATTGAGAAAAAATTACTTTTATTACTTAGTGACCACTAAGATGTTTTATAATTATAAACTACCATTCCTACTTTTAGCATTAGGAATAATTTCCTGTAAAAAAGCTGCTGCTGCGCCTCCGCCGGAAATCAATTCATTGTACCAACAAGTAATTACTACTGACGATCGAAAAACAATCACAGTAGAAGAAGCGAAAACGTATCATGTAAATACAACTTATCAATACGAATACAGAACCGGAAATCCTGGAGAATACGAATACAATTATGATGTAAAAGGAATCAATATAAAAGGAGATTCAGTTCGTGGAAACATCAACGTTCAGGGAAAGTACGGTGCAGGAATTTTAATTGGTGATACTATTGCCGATATTGAAATTAAAACCGAATGGATTTCATACGGAAAGTTGAAAGCCGCTGACAAAAAAGGAAATGAATATCAACTGATTGTCAAATAAAAAAAGTCTGATGAAATCACTTTTAGTGCTGTTTTTATTTTTTTCGACTTCTTTTCATCCTTCTGAAACCGCAGTTTATATCTGCGGTCCAAAAGGTGCAAAAAAATATCATTACACAGAAAACTGTCGCGGTTTTGCGGGTTGTCGACATGAGATAATAAAAACATCACTTAAACAAGCACAAAGTTTAGGTCTTACACTCTGTGGCTGGGAAGATTGATTTTATTCCCTTTAAAAAATATTTAATCATTTGATAATAATCACTTTACGATAAATTCATATTAGTTTTATTAATTTGAATAAAACTAAACGTTATGAAATTCTTTAATCTAAATTTTCTGGTTTCTTTCAAAGAATGGCTTTTTTTAAGAGCTATGCAATCATCTTTCCTTCATTAATAAATTACAATTAAAAAAGGAAAAACTCATTTGAATGAATAAAACTGAGAACTCATTTTTGAACAAAGACCAATTTGGAGATGATTTCTTGTGGGGTGTTTCAACCGCCGCTTTCCAAATTGAAGGGGCTCATGATGCTGATGGAAAAGGTTCTTCTATCTGGGACGTTTTTACGTCGCAAAAAGGAAAAATCAAGAACGGACATCATGCTCTTACCGCCTGCGATTTCTACAATTCGTACCAAAACGATATTGATCTAATTCAGGAACTAAACATTCCTAATTTTAGGTTTTCGATCAGCTGGCCCAGAATTATGCCAACGGGAGTTCATCCTATCAATCAGTCTGGTATCGATTATTACAATAAAATCATCGATTCTTTACTCGCAGCAGGAATACAACCCTGGATTACACTTTATCACTGGGATTTGCCACATGATCTTGAAACAAAAGGCGGCTGGACCAATCGGGAATCTGTTTTGTGGTTCTCTCAATATGTCGAAGTTTGCGCTCAATATTTTGGCGATCGTGTCAAAAACTGGATGGTGATCAACGAACCTTCGGTTTTTACGGGTGCAGGATATTTTCTGGGAATTCATGCTCCGGGAAAAAAAGGCATTTCTAATTATCTTAAAGCCATGCATCATGTAACTCTGGCTACAACAGCTGGTGCAAAAATACTACGAAACCTAATTCCAGACGCAAATATAGGAACTACTTTTTCCTGTACGCATATCGAGCCGGCAACTCAAAGCTCTAAAGATATCGAAGCTGCAAAACGGGTAGATACTTTATTGAACAGAACTTTTATTGAACCTATTTTGGGATTGGGATATCCTCAGGCCGATTTACCTGTTCTTAAAAAACTCAATAATTATATTTTAGAAGATGATCTGAACAATTTATCTTTTGATTTTGATTTTATAGGCCTGCAATGTTACACGCGGGAAGTCGTAAAATCCTCGATGCTGATTCCGTATATTGGCGCCGAATTAATAAGTGCCGAAAAAAGAAACGTGATATCAACAGATATGGGATGGGAAGTCTACCCTCCTGCCCTTTATGAGGTGCTTAAAAAATTCAATGCATACAAAGGCATTAAAAAAATTATAATTACAGAAAATGGCGCTGCGTTTCCGGATATTCTGACGAACGGAAAAGTATACGACATCAAACGTACTCATTATATTCAGGACCATTTAGAACAAATCCTAAAAGCAAAAAAAGACGGTCTAAACGTCGAAGGTTACTTTGTCTGGAGCCTTACCGATAACTTCGAATGGGCAGAAGGCTACAACGCCAGATTTGGATTAATTCATGTTGATTTCGAAACACAGCAAAGAACCATTAAAAATTCAGGATTATGGTTTAAAGATTTCTTATCTTAAAACTGATGCTTAAGAAAACACAAAAGCCTTTCACTACTAAATCGTGAAAGGCTTTTTTTTTGAAGTAAAATCATTTATCTCTGAACTCGAAACAAATATTTCTGTTTTAAGATTCCAATATTAATCTTGCCATTGTTTTTTAAGTGCGCCGTTACAAGAATATATCTATCTTCGGGATAATTTACATTATAACTAAAGGTTGTGTCTTTTACCTTAACCTGAAGCACATGTTTTCCTTCATCTGATACTGGCAGTTCTGCTGTTTCATAACCCGGCAATGTATTTGTTGCTTTTAAGTTTATGTCCTGAACTTTCTTTTTATCCAGAAACACTTCCAATTTTAAGTTATCAAGTTTCATATCCGTTGGCTGTTCAAACGAGACAACATATTTTTTGCAACCCAAAGTGCATAAAACAATTAATAGTATTAGAAGCTTTTTCATAAAAGATGTTTTTAAAATGATAGTGAATAGAAATCGAAACCTATTCTAATATTCTATAAATATAGATAATATTATCACAATTCGACCACCGGAAAAAGCAATAATTGGGTGAGGAAAATTCATGAAATTTATTTACTAAAAAAAGCAAAAAAAGTGATCATTTCTCTTGTAATCACTAGGTTTAACGGTTATTTTTTCTTATCTTTATAGTGTAAATAACAGATAATATATGCCAAAAAACAAACTATTTAAATGCTCAAATTACTTCTTAAAAAACCATTCTTTTTATTTCTACCTGCATTTTATTTTTCAAAATGCTACCCAATTTCATTTCGAAATTTTCTCAATTAATCTTTTTTTCTGCACAAAGTATAAACACGCAGAATACACTAGAGCAACCGCTGGAATTTCTACCATAATTATTTTTCCCGAATATATTTCTGAACTATTTTTTTAGAAAATATATTCCTGTATTAAAGAAAAGATTTCCTTTTTCGGGATCCTCTTTCGACTCTTCATGTTCATTTATCACTAAACTCTTTATTCTATGATTATGACTTCATTTCTTATTTCAACAAATGCCATCACTTTATTGGCAATTTCAATTTGTTTCTTTTATTCAATATTACATTTTTCCTCTTTTTTTTAATCGTTCAATCCAACCTTTTTATGACTTTTTGCCTCTATATAATAAAGGTCAGATTGGTTTTAAATTTAACTAACACGTTCTAACAAACCTAAATTTACTATTCATTGTATTTTGTTTTAAGGAATTATTAGGAATCTCGGGAAAACGCGGGAATTCTGGGAATCCCTTATCTACAAAGGCTTCAAAGCGCCTTTACTTTGCCAAAGAAATTAGTTCACGTTTTAACTGCAGATTAAAACAAAACAGAACTAATTCAATTCAAAGTGTAGAAAACTGTAAGACCGAGTTTATTCGGGAAGTATAAATAACGTCTTACAGTTCTACACGCTTTACTTCCCCAAAAAGCAATTTGGTATTGCCTCAAATAAGCTCCGGAAAAATTCCGGACAGCAATACTCATGTCTAATTTTTAAATTAAATCAAAATGAAAAAACTCATACTTTTTATCGCTTTCGCGTTATTGTTCACTATATTTTCTTGTACTCCTGATGAACTTGAAACTCAACCAAAAAAGGAAACAGAAAAAGCTGTTAATCCTATAAAAGCGACTTATGCTGGCCCTGGTGATACTGGTACAAAGCCACCACCACCGCCACCAAATGTTTAATAAATATATAATTTTAGTATCTAATTAATTACTATTTTCGGGGAAAGTAAATTTATATGTTACGGTCCCCGTTTTTTTATTTTATTCTACTTCTTTTTCTTTTTTCCTGCAAAGAAAAAAAGACTATTGATATTAACAAAGAATCTATCCGAAAAGAGGCACTTAATTTACGAAATAAAGCAATTGAAAATTACGATAAGCAAAACTTCAATACTGCTTTTTATGAGTTTAATAAGTCAAAACAACTATATGAAACTTTAAAAGATAGTGCAAATATAGGTTATGCACTTATTTTAATGGCATCAATTCAGCAAGTTAATGGGGATTACTACGGGAGTAAGGAGACCGTAACAGAAGCACTATTATATGTAAAAAAAAAGACTGCTTACACAGCTGAAATAAATAATAGGTTAGGTATTGCAGACAAAGAGCTTTCCCTTTATAATGATGCTATTATTTACTATAAAGAAGCTGCAAATGATTATAAAGATCCTATTGAGAAGCGAGGACCTCTAAGCAACATTGGAGCTGTTTATATCCAACAAAAAAAATACGATAATGCAATCGCTCTTTTAGAATCTCTCTTAAGTGAAAAATTTTCAAAAAAGAAAGTTCAAGCAATTGAAAATGCAGCAATTATAGACAATCTGGGTTATGCTTATTTTAAAAAAGGAATAAATCAAAAAGGTTTTTCTTTAATGAATCAATCCCTCCACATAAGAAATGAATTTAAAGATACGTACGGAAGCATTGAAAGCTATCTTCACCTTGCCGATTATTATGCTAAAAAAGACATTAAAAAATCGAATAAAAATGCTCTTGAGGCTTACAACACCGCCACAAAACTAAATAGCGTTGACGAAAGATTAGAAGCACTACAAATTCTAATTTCTAACGATCATAGTGCTCAGAACGGCAAATATGTACAAAGGTATTTTACTTTAAACGACAGCATTATTAAAGTCCGAAATAACTTCAAAAATAAGTTTGCTAAAATTAAATACGATTCTAAAAAAGAAAAAGACGAAAATGCAAAACTTCGCTTAGAAAAAGCAGAAAACCAGTTATCGCTTCAAAAAGCCAAATATCTCCGAATTGTTTTTGTAATTATTTTTATTTTTTTAGTGATCTTAATAGCAATTCTAATACGCTATTATAGAAATAAAAACAAGGCTATAGAAGTTAAGACATCCTATAACACTGAAACCCGAATTGCTAAAAAAATCCACGATGAATTAGCAAACGATGTATATCATGTGATTGCTTTTGCTGAATCTCAGTCATTATTGAAGGAAAGTGCCAAAGAAAACCTACTTCAAAAACTAGATGATATTTACGGACGTGTAAGAGGGATTTCGCGAGAGAATAATAGAATTGACACCGGTATTAATTTTACCAAGAGTATAAAAGAAATGCTTTCGACTTATAATACCAGCGAAAGAAATATCATGGTTACCAACTTAGAAACTATCAACTGGGAACTTATTGATGATATAAAAAAAATTACCATTAATCGGATTTTACAGGAATTAATGGTGAACATGAAGAAACATAGTAACGCAAATCTGGTAGTGATAAAATTTGAAAGTGATCAAAAATCTATACTAATAAACTATACCGATAATGGTAAAGGCAGTGAAATAACTACAATGGTAAAAAATGGACTTCAAAACATGGAAAACCGTATTCAGGCTGTTAAAGGAACTATTAATTTTGACACGGAAACTGATAAAGGTTTCAGAGTAAAAATATCCATCCCTAAATAACATGAATTAG
Organism: Flavobacterium sp. NPDC079362; assembly: GCF_050267765.1. NCBI lineage: Bacteria > Pseudomonadati > Bacteroidota > Flavobacteriia > Flavobacteriales > Flavobacteriaceae > Flavobacterium > Flavobacterium sp. NPDC079362. The sequence continues at coordinate 30,968 of NZ_JBNNFM010000048.1, forward strand.
AGTATATATATAAAACTTAGCTCATACTTAATAAAAATCGGATAGGAGCCTAGGGATTAATTCCCTAGGCGACCTTCCACACCACCCGGCATACGGATCCGTACCAAGGCGGTTCTTAATTTACG
>NZ_JBNNFM010000049.1:0-29885 GCF_050267765.1 Flavobacterium sp. NPDC079362
ACGTGTCTTCTTTTTTGTTTCGCTTGTTTCTCAAAGCGGGTGCAAAAGTAGAAAATTTATTTTCAACTGGCAAGTAAATTTTGAAGTTTTTTTTTGGGAAATTTTCATTTCCTTTTCTTCTCATTTTCCAACCAATCTATCAATGAACTTCCGTTGTTTTGCGGGGTACAAATGTAACATCTGTTTTCAAATCTCACAAGCTTTTCAGAATCTTTTTTAGAAAATAAATTTTCGTTTTGATTAGTAAGGCTTGTCAGTATTTCAGTGAACGTCTGTCGTTGTTGCGGGTGCAAAAGTAGGTGGTTTGTTTAGTAAAACAATACCTTTTTCAAAGTATTTTTAATCTTTTTCTTAAGTCGCTGGTTTGGTGTTTTTTACAATCCGATTTCTTTTTGAGTTTTCTCCAGATTAACTGGTTTATGCTGGTTTTACCGTAAAAGGCGCTGGTTTTGCCACGAAGACCCTAAGACGCAAAGCCTGCTTTTCCTTGTGTTTTCTGGTTTATCGGAATTCCGATTGCTATCTCTGATAAAACGTTAAGTTCTCTTTATACTTATTGCAAATGTTCTTCTCATGAAAACTACTGCCCTAGCCCCGATAGTAGTGGAAATCCTTGTGTCGGGGTTCGGCACAAAAGATTGGAACGGATAGCGGGAAATAACTCCTGATCTTTATTAAACCCCAAATTCTAAAAAAAACCAAAATCCCAAAAAAAACTATCGGGATCTTTCAGCCGGATAAAAACTACTCTTATATATAGGTAGTAAAAACAAACCCTACGTGTTTTGAAAACCTGCCGGATTGGGCGATGGAAATCTTACCTTATATAATACCCAAATATACCTTTGTATTAATGATCAAAACTAACTAACATATATATTATCGCATAAACATGTATATATATATTGTATGTGTTTTTGTAATGCTTTATATTTGCATTCACAAAATTATAAACAATGATTAAGATTACTTTACCCGACGGGTCAATTAGAGAGTTTGCTTCTGGCATAACTCCGATGGAGGTTGCTAAGAGCATTAGTGAAGGATTTGCAAGAAACGTGATTTCGGCATCTTTTAATGGTACAACAATAGAAACCGAAACTCCATTGACGACCGACGGTAGTCTTATTTTATATACATGGAATGATGCGGAAGGAAAAAAAGCTTTCTGGCACTCCACTTCGCACGTAATGGCGCAAGCGCTTGAAGAATTGTTTCCTGGAATCAAATTGACTCTTGGACCTGCAATCTCAAACGGTTTCTATTATGATGTAGATTTTGAAGACCAAAAGATCACTGATGCTGATTTTAAAAAGATTGAAGATCGCGTTCTTGAGATTTCAAGAGGGAAACATGAATTTAAAATGCGCCCTGTTAGTAAAGCAGATGCACTAGAACTATATAAGGACAACGTTTACAAGACTGAGTTGATTTCTAACCTTGAAGACGGAACTATTACGTTTTGTGATCACGCTACTTTTACTGATTTATGTAGAGGTGGACATATCCCAAATACCGGAATCATCAAGGCTTTTAAAATCATGAGTGTTGCCGGCGCTTATTGGAGAGGTGATGAAAAGAACAAACAGTTGACTCGTGTTTACGGAACTTCGTTCCCTAAACAAAAAGATTTAACTGAATATCTTGAACTTCTTGAGGAAGCTAAACGTCGTGATCACCGTAAATTAGGTAAAGAACTTGAATTATTTGCTTTTTCTCAAAAAGTTGGTGCTGGTTTACCTTTGTGGCTACCAAAAGGCGCTGCACTTAGAGATCGTTTGGAGCAATTTTTAAAGAAAGCACAAAAGAAAGCCGGATACGAACAAGTAGTTACTCCACATATTGGACAGAAAGAGCTTTATGTTACTTCTGGTCATTATGCAAAATATGGTGCCGATAGTTTTCAACCTATTCACACTCCTGCTGAAGGGGAAGAGTTTTTATTGAAACCTATGAACTGCCCTCATCACTGTGAAATCTATAATGTAAGACCTTGGTCTTATAAAGATTTACCTAAGCGTTATGCTGAATTTGGTACTGTTTACAGATATGAGCAATCTGGCGAATTGCATGGTTTAACTCGTGTTAGAGGATTTACCCAGGATGATGCACACATTTTTTGTACTCCTGAACAATTGGATGAAGAGTTTAAAAAAGTAATTGACCTGGTTCTTTATGTATTTGGTTCTTTAGGCTTTGAAAACTTTACTGCTCAAATTTCATTAAGAGATAAGGAAAACAGGGACAAATATATTGGTTCTGACGAGAACTGGGAGAAGGCAGAGAATGCAATTATTAATGCTGCAGCCGATAAAGGACTGAATACTGTTGTTGAATATGGCGAAGCTGCTTTTTACGGCCCTAAACTTGACTTTATGGTTAAGGATGCTTTAGGCAGACAATGGCAATTAGGGACTATTCAGGTGGATTATAATCTTCCTGAGCGTTTTGAATTGACTTATAAAGGTGCTGATAATGAATTACATCGCCCTGTTATGATTCACAGAGCTCCTTTTGGATCGATGGAACGTTTTATAGCAATTTTACTAGAACACACAGCAGGAAATTTCCCACTTTGGCTAATGCCGGAACAGGCTATAATCTTGTCTTTGAGCGAGAAATACGAAATATATGCTAAAAAAGTTTTAGATTTGCTAGAAAATCACGAAATTCGCGCCCTAATTGACAACCGAAGCGAGACTATTGGTAAGAAAATTAGAGATGCTGAAATGCAAAAAATACCGTTTATGCTTATTGTAGGTGAGGAAGAGGAGAAAAACGGAACTATTTCGATCCGTCGTCACGGTCAAGAAGGAAAAGGGAATATTACAGTTACAATTGATGAATTTGTCGCTATTGTAAACGAAGAAATAAAAAAGACATTAAAAGTTTTTACAGTTTAACTTAAATTATAAAGTCATAGCAATAAGAAGCAACAGAGGTTATCAACCTCGAGTAGAAAAAAAAGATGCACACAGAATAAATAACCTTATTCGTGGTGTACAAGAAGTAAGACTAGTAGGCGAGAACATCGAACCAGGTGTATTTAAGCTTGCAGAGGCTTTACGTTTAGCGGATCAATTCGAATTGGATTTGGTTGAAATTTCGCCAAATGCTGAGCCGCCGGTTTGTAAAATCATGGATTACAAGAAATTTGTTTACGAACAAAAGAAACGTGATAAGGTATTAAAAGCAAAGTCGACACAAGTTGTAGTAAAAGAGATTCGATTTGGTCCTCAAACAGATGAACACGATTACGAATTTAAAAGAAAGAATGCTGAGAAGTTCCTAAAAGAAGGTGCTAAATTAAAAGCTTTCGTTTTCTTTAAAGGTCGTTCTATCATCTATAAAGATCAGGGACAAATTTTATTACTGCGTTTGGCTACAGATTTAGAAGAGTACGGTAAAGTGGAAGCTATGCCAGTTTTGGAAGGAAAGAGAATGATTATGTTCATTGCTCCGAAGAAAAAAAAATAATTATTTGCCATAAGCAATAAGTTCTAAGCTTTAAGCAAATTGTTATTGTAAACTTTTGCCTAAAGTCTAAAGCTTAAAGCCTAAAGCTTTTGAAAATATAAGTAAGTAAGAATAAATTAAAACACTAGGAAAAATGCCTAAAATGAAAACAAAATCTAGCGCCAAGAAACGTTTCAAAGTTACTGGTTCTGGAAAGATTAAAAGAAAGCATGCTTTTAAAAGTCACATCTTGACTAAAAAATCTAAAAAACGTAAATTAGCTTTGACACATTCAGCGCTAGTTCACAAAACAGATATGAAAAGCATCAAACAACAATTAAGAATTATCTAATATAAGTCTAAAGTTGTAAAGTCTTAAAGTTGCAAAGTTCAAACTTTTGACATTTGACTTTTAAAACCTTTGACTAAAGATTTTCTTTAGGTTAAAAATTATTTATATAACCTTGGAGTATGGCTTTTAAGTTCCTTTGATTTAATTCAGGACGCCTGCTACAAAAACACATTAAAATTATGCCAAGAGCAGTAAATTCAGTTGCCAAAAGAGCAAGAAGAAAAAAAATAATGAAGCAAGCCAAAGGTTTCTTTGGTAGACGTAAAAACGTTTGGACAGTTGCTAAGAATGCAGTAGAGAAAGCAATGTGCTACGCTTACCGCGATAGAAAACAAAACAAAAGAAATTTCCGTGCTTTATGGATTCAACGTATCAACGCTGGAGCTAGATTAGAAGGAATTTCTTATTCTCAATTCATGGGGAAAGTAAAAGCTAACGGAATCGAATTGAACCGTAAAGTTCTTGCAGATTTAGCAATGAATCACCCTGAAGCTTTCAAAGCAATACTTAACAAAGTAAAATAAACGTTTTATAAACTCAATTTAGATTACTTACTTATCATAGAAAAGCCATTCGTTAACACGAATGGCTTTTTGCATTTACAGTATTTTTTCATATTAAGTTAATGATATAAAAAGATAAACTAACTCTAAATTTTAAAAACGATTTTAAAAAGTACATTTGCATATAATCTAAATCATAAACATGCATAAAGCACTTTTGCAACATATTGAAAAATTTATAACATTAGAACCTTCTGAAGCTGATATTTTAGAATCTTGTTTGAACGTCACTACCATTAAAAGAAAAGAACTCGTATTACAGGAAGGTCAAGTTTGTGATACATTGCACTTTATTATAAAAGGTTGTATGCGACAATACATTATAAATTCGAAAGGAACTGAGCAAACTCTTCAATTTGGAATCGAAAATTGGTGGATTACAGATTATTTAAGTTATCATAATACGATTCCTTCCCATTTCTACATACAAGCTGTCGAGAAGTCGGAGGTAATTGCCTTAGACAAAGCGACACTAGAAGCCATTCTTATTCAGATTCCAAAACTGGAACGTTACTTTAGAATTGTTGCTCAAAAATCATTTGGCGCTGCTCAAATGCGTATTAAGTTTTTGTTTACGATGTCAGCAGAAGAAAGATATCATCACTTTAACAATCTGAACCCGGAATTTGTACAACGTGTCCCGCAATATATGCTTGCCTCCTATCTCGATTTTTCTGCTGAATTCATGAGTAAAATACGTGCCGGAAAGGTATAACTGTATTTCTTGAAGTAGTTCAAGTTTTTTTAAGCAGATATGCCTCAACTTTGTATCAACATTAAAAAACAAGTAAAATGAAACCAAGAATCGTTATCCCAACAGTTGCTCCGGAAGCCTATGAAGCTTTAATTAATTTAGAAAAATATAGTGCAACTACTTCTTTAACTTCTACTCATAAGGAGTTAATAAAAATTCGTGCGTCACAAATAAATGGTTGTGCTTTTTGTATTAATATGCACACGGCAGATGCCAGAAAATATGGTGAAACCGAAAAACGTATTTATTTATTAAATGCATGGCGTGAAGCTGACGTTTATACTGAAGAAGAAAAAGCAATTCTAGCATTGACCGAAGAAATTACTATGATTAGCAATCATGTTTCTGATGAAGTATATCAAAATGCAGCCCGCTTATTTGAAGACAAATATTTAGCTGAGATCATTCTGGTTATTATCACTATTAATTCATGGAACAGATTAGCAATAGCAACAGGACTAAGAGCTGTGTAATTTTAAGAATTCAGGTTTTACACTAATATACAGGCGTTACTTACAAATACTAACACATCGCCTGTATATAATTGTAAATCAGGACAAACAATATTTTTAAAATTAAACAAAATACCGTATTTATACTCTTTTTTAAGAACTTAAATTCTTTACTTTTGGCGCATGAAACCACATATAATGCGTCTCTTTATATATCTATTTCTTGCTTTTTTTGCCTTTGTTTCCTGCCAGCAAAAAAGTAAAAATATCACAACCAAAAAAAGCACAAAACCTGAAGTTGAAAAATTAATTGGTATCGCAGATCGTTTTTATGATACTAAAAAATTTGATAGCGCATTCTACTACTACAATAAAGTGAAATTTATTTGCAACCCTAAAACGGATGTAGAAAATTACGTCAGATCTTTAAATAGAATGGCGGATATTCAACAATCTCAGTGGGATTATACTGGGAGTGAATCTACGGTTATTGAGGCTTTAAAATATCTGCAATATACGAAGAGTCATGACCTCGCATGGAATACTTATATTACTTTAAGCATTAATTACTTAAACACCTATGATTATAAAAAGGCAATACTATACAATCAAAAGGCATTAGGATTAAAAATAAAACCATGGCAAAAGTTAGCAGCCCAAAATAATATTGCAGTTATATTAATGGAAGAGGAGAAATACTATGAGTCTCTTGACATTTTTCTTTCTCTAATTAAAAAAAAAGAAGTAACAAACGACGATCGGTTTTATGCCAAAGTAATGGATAATATAGGATTTTGTTACTTTAAAATAAATAATTTAAAGGAGGCTATTGATTCTTTTAACCAAAGTCTTGAAATAAGACAAAAGGGAAAATGGTCCTTTGATCTAGGGAAAAGCTATCTTCATTTTGCAAAATACTACGAAAAAATTAATCCTGCATTAGCCAAAAGATACATGTTAATAAGCTATGAGCAATTTAGTATTATAAATAATGCTGATGAAAGACTCTCTGCTTTAAAACTAATTATCAAAAATAGTTCTGGTGAAGAATTAAAAAAACATTCGATTATTTATGTCAATCTAGTTGACAGTATTTTTGAAGCAAAACAAAAAGCTAAAAACCAATTTGCCAAAATTAAGTACGATTCTAAAAAAGAAAAAAATGAAAATCTCATACTTAAAACCTATAAGGCAGAAAATGAACTACAACTGGAAAAACAAAAAAATAGAAATATAGTTTCTTATGTTGTTATTGCTTTAAGTTTAAGTTTACTCACAATTCTCTATTTCTATTTAACTCTGAGGGGAAATAGAGAAAAAATTGAAGCTACTTATAACAGCGAAACTCGCTTTGCAAAAAAGCTACATGATGAACTTGCGAACGATATCTATCATACTATGGCTTTTGCCGAAAACAAGAATTTAGCTCTAGCCGAAAACAAAGCAAAATTACTAAATAATTTAGATGCTATTTACTCCAGAACATCTGATATGTCGAAAGAAAATTGCGCTATTATTTTTGATAAAAATTATATTTTGGTATTAAGGGAAATGATTGCCGGGTTTGGTACACCAAAAATTAGTGTTATTATAAATAAATTGGGCTCTATAAACTGGCATGATATTGAAAAAAATACTAAAACAACGATCTACAGGGTTTTACAGGAATTACTTGTCAATATGAAAAAACATAGTAATGCTTCAATAGTCGAAATTAATTTTAAAATTTCGGATGAAAGCATTATTATCAATTATACGGATAACGGGAAAGGTGTTGATCTTAATAGTATAACTTTCAAAAATGGACTTCATAATGTTGAAAATCGGATTTTGAATATTCACGGAGAAATTAATATTGATTCTGCTCCACATAAAGGTTTTAAAGTTTTTTTTAAATTTCCTTTACAATAATGGGAAAGTTAACTTATCTACTAAAAAATAGAGACTTTTTAAAATATCCTGTAGCAATACTGTTACTGGGAGCAATCTTTTTTTTACTTAACTATTACAAAAAAGAAACTCATTCGATCTCAAGTAAAAAAGATAATTCTGTTGAGATAAAAAAACTTACAGATATGGCGGATGTTTTTTATGACTCTAATAAAATAGACAGTGCCTATTTCTATTTTAACAAAGTCAAAAACATTTGCGATCCTCATACAAATACTATCGATTATGTATATGCACTATCCTGTCTTTCTGAACTGCAAATGAGCAAAGGGAATTATATCGCCAGTGAAGCAAATGCTACTGCGGCATTACCTTGTTTAAAACATATTAAAAACCCTAGGTATTCCTGGATTGTTTACAATCAATTGGGGATAAACTATACTAATAGCTACAACTATAATAATGCAATAGTCTATTTTAAGAAGGCGATTTCCTTAAAATCAAGTGCCTGGAGAAAATATATTGCTTTAAATAATCTGGCAGCGGTTTATATGAATCAGGAAAAATATAGGGAAGCCAAAAAAATCCTTTTAATATTATCAACTCAAAAAAGGGTTTCTAAGCATGAAGAAATTGATTATGACAATTATTCTTATGTAATTGATAATTTAGGGTTCTGTTATTATAGACTAGGTGATTCTAAAACTGCCTCTAAGCTACTTTATGAAGCTCTAAATATAAGACTAAGACACAAAACACCGGAATCATTAATTTTGAGCTATAAGCATCTTGCTGTATTTTTTGAAAAAACGAATCCTAAATTAGCAAAACATTACGCTAAAAAAACATATAGAGAGGCTCTAAAAACAAAAAATGTATCTGACTTAACTAATGCTTTGTCCTTAGCAATTAAAAATAGCGAGGGAAATGAATTAAAAAAATATTCCTTAAATTATATCAAAATAATTGATAGCATTACTGCTGCAAGACAACAAGCAAGGAATCAATTTTCTAATATTAAATATACTTCGCAAAAAGATAAAACTGAAAATCTTCAGCTTAAAAAACAAAAAGTAGAAAATGAATTGCAGTTAGAAAGACAGAAAAATAGAAATATCATTTCTTATATCATTATCTTGTTTACTTCTATACTAAGTTTATTTCTTTATTTTCATTTGATTACTAAAGGAAAAAAAGAAAAGAATCATGCAATTCTGGAAAGTGAAATGCGTATTTCTAAAAAATTACACGATGAACTTGCTAATGATGTCTATACTACATTGAATTTTGCAAAAAGCACAGATCTTAAACTGGGCGAAAACAAAGAACACTTGCTAAATAATCTTGAAAATATTTATTCGAGAACCAGAAACATCTCTAAAGAAAACAGTCCTATTATTACTGATCATAATTATAACATCGCATTAAAGGAAATGATATCGGGTTACAAAACATCTGATGTAAATATAATACTGAATGGATTTGATTTGATTTTCTGGAGCGAAATCGAAAAAAATAAAAAAATAATTCTTTATCGAATTATACAGGAGCTGTTTTCGAACATGAAAAAACACAGTAAAGCGACATTGGTCAGTATTTCTTTTAAAATGATCAACAAAAATTTGACTGTAATTTATAATGACAACGGGCTTGGAACTCAAAATGAAGTACTAAATTTAAAAAATGGACTACAAAATGTGGAAAGCCGTATTAAAACTATAAATGGAAATATTATTTTTGACAATAATTCAGAAAAAGGCTTTAGATTAAGCTTCTCATTTCCTTTATAAACACAATCGTATGTTCAAAAAAGTATTAGTTGCCGAAGATTTAGATAGTATAAGTATAGCAGTTATTCAAGTACTTGAAGACTTAAATATTCCTACAATTGATCACGTTAAATATTGTGACGATGGTTTATTAAAAATCAAAAGAGCTTTGATTGAAAAGGAACCTTATGATTTACTGATAAGTGACTTATCGTTTAAATCTGATCATCGTACTATAAATCTTTCTAACGGCGAAGAACTTATTGAAGCGGCTAACGCTGTTCAGCCCAAATTAAAAAAAATTGTATTCTCGATAGAAGACAAATCTTATCGCATAAAATCTCTTTTTTACGATTTAGGGATTAATGCATATGTATCTAAAGGAAGAAACAGCATTTCTGAATTGAAAAAAGCTATTGAGGGAACTTTTAGAAATGAAGAGAAAATACTTTCTTCTGATCTGTCTTTTAGTTTTAATGACAAGGCTTTAATTGAGATCGAATCTTACGACATTTCAATCTTAAAACTTTTGGCTCAGGGATATATATTAGAGAATATATCAAGTGAATTTAAGGCTTCATCAATAACTCCTAACGGAACGAGCAGTATTGAAAAACGAATCAATAAATTAAAAATATATTTTAAGGCTAACAATAATGTGCATCTTATTGCTATTGCCAAAGATTTTGGATTGGTGTAAATTTTATAGTGCTTTTACGGATTCCCGTAAGGAAATGATTTATAATACATTTAATTTTGTTTAGAATTTATTAACCACCTAATGAAACCTAAACCTAAAATTAGTTTTGGTAGAAGCTTAAAACAAGTTTATAACTTAAAAATTAATACTACTAAAAATAAAATTATAATGAAAACGATGTTACTTTGTCTTTTCCTATCATTAAGTTTTGCTTTCGTTTCGGAAAAAACAGGATGGCTGGAGGTAGATTGGAAAATCATATTTATACCTGCTTTGCTTGTTTTGCAGATAATAATTATTGGAACTGCTCTAAAAAACCGATATAAGAAGCATTAAATCGATTGCTTCTTAAAAAAAACTAACAGGCAGGCCGTTTTTATTTAAAATGTGCTGAAGTAAGAAGAAACAATTATTATAAAATTTTGAAATGCTTATATTTGAATTTTTAAATACTGCATGAAATATATTTTAAGTTTTGTTCTCTTACTTTTTACTTGCCTTACCTTTTCGCAAACTAAAATCCTCTCCTGGAATTTAGAGAACTTTGGAAAATCAAAATCTGAATCTGAATTAAATTTTATTGTCAATACAATTGCATCATATGATATTATAGCAATTCAGGAAGTTGTTGCCGGATATGGAGGCGCTCAGGCTGTCGCAAAACTCGCAATGATACTGAATGAAAAAGGTTCAAAATGGGATTATGCAATTAGTGATCCTACAAGTGGTACCAGCTATAAAACTGAACGTTATGCTTTTTTATGGAAAACTAGCAAGGTAAAACTAAAAGGGAATACCTGGCTGGAAAAAAAATATCATCTGGAAATTGATCGTGAACCTTTTTTTGCAACTTTCGAGATTGAAAAAAAGACAGTAACACTGGTTAATTATCATGCTATAACAAAAAGTAAGCAACCGGAAACAGAAATTAAATACTTTAAATTTCTACCGCTCCAATATCCCAATTTGAATCTTGTTTTTACAGGTGATTTTAATTGCCCGCAATCACACACTGTTTTTAATCCGTTGAAAAAGATGGGTTACTCTCCTATTTTACAAAAACAAAAAACGACATTAAAACAGAAATGCATCAATGAAACTTGTTTAGCATCTGAGTTTGATAATATGTTCTATAAAACAGATTCTGTGATTTATATTAATTCAGGTATAATTCCGTTTTATACAAAATTTAATTCTTTGAAAGAAGCCCGAAGAATTTCTGATCACATTCCTATTTGGTTTGAATTTTCTTTGAAGTAATTACGTTTTAAGCTTTTTCTTTTTTGCTGCCGGAAACAAAACATTATTCAAAATCAAACGATATCCGGGAGAATTGGGATGTAAATCTAAAACTGTTGGAGGATCTCCTACCTGATGCTGAAAATCTTCAGGGTCGTGTCCTCCAAAAAAGGTAAACATACCTTTTCCTTTTTCACCATGAATGTATCTTGATTCACCGTTAAGTTCACAAGTCCCCATTATTAATACATTAGATTTTATTAATGCTGTATCAAAGGATGTTGTCTGTCCCATAAAACCTTTTACTAATTGCGTATGGTTTTGACACAACATACTTGGAATTGGGTCCCATTTTGCAGAAAATTCCATTAATGTAAAATAGTCTTTTTCCATAGGAATTCTACGTTTCGAGGTCATATCTATATCCGAAAATTCATAAACTTCTGGTTTTCTTTCTAATACAAAATCTTTAAACGCAAACGAGTTTGCGTAATTTAATTTTGACTGGTAATTCGATTCGCTTGCATCTCCATCAAACATTGCTTCACAGATATCAACACCATCTGCTGCAAGTGCAATATCAAAACTATCAGTTGCAGAACACATAGCAAACATAAAACCACCACCAATGACAAAATCTCTAATTTTTTTTGCGACTGCGCCTTTTTCCTGTGATACTTTGCTATATCCTAATTTTGCAGCCAGAGCTTCGGCATCCTTTTTTTGTTCGATATACCACGGTGTATTTTTATATGCGGCATAAAATTTCCCGTATTGTCCGGTAAAGTCTTCATGATGCAGGTGTAACCAATCGTAAAGCAGCAATTGATCGCTTAAAACTTCTTCATCATAAATTGGCGTAAAAGGAATTTCCGCATACGTCAAAACCAATGTTACGGCATCATCCCAGGGTTGTTTTCCTTTTGGAGTATAAACTGCAATTTTAGGTGCTTTCTCTAAAATAACGGATTCCATATTTTGTGACGGACTTGAAATATCATTTAAAATAGAAGCTTCTTCACTATCTGAGAGTACTTCAAAACTTACACCTCTAATTTTACATTCTTTGCGAATTTCATCTGCATCCGGAAGTAAAAATGAACCTCCACGATAATTAAGCAACCAACTTGCCTTATAATCTTTACTTAAGCACCAATAGGTTATTCCGTATGCTTTTAGGTGATTTTGTTGTGTCGTTTCGTCCATCGGAATTAAGATAAACGATGCTTTTGCAGTTAATGAAAGTAGAAATATGAAAATACAAGCTAAACTCTTATTCATTATAAAATTATTTTAGTAAAGATATAAAGGAAGCATTAAAAAACACAATAGATATAGGTGTTTTATAAATCAATAAATGTTAAATAAGCCTTTACACAGAATTGAATTTTATTTCTTCACTTCTGAAAATCAGGTAAAAACACCTATTTGCCAAAGATATTTTATTACTACATTTGCTATCCCAGATCATCAAACTAATCAATGAAAAACCAAAACCATGAAGTTTAATGATAGTAATAATCAACCAAAGGGATTTAATGTGATGCAAAAAATAGGCTTATGCTTACTTGTACTAAGTATTATTTTGTATTATGTATTGTCAATTCAATTTTTAACAAGCTAAAATTAAATTGTTAAGACAGCAATTTCATTTTGAATTGCGTACACAACTAATCCCGCAATATTTCTGGATTCTGTTTTTAGCAGTAAATTGTTACGATGTCCTTCTACAGTTCTCGGACTTAAATAAAGGTGTTCAGCAATTTCTGTAGTCGTTTTTTGCTGACAAATAAGTTGAAGGATCTCTACTTCGCGGGGCGAAAGAAAACTTGTTTCTAAATTTCCTTTTGAATTTTTAGTGGAGACGATAGTTTCCTGAATTGTTTTTAAAACATTTTCATTATAATAAAATCCTTTTTTTGCTACCTGATTGATTGTATGGATCAAATCTTTTGGAGTTGTATTTTTTATTAAATATGCAACTGCTCCAACCTGAATCATATTTGCAATAAATGATTTTGAATCATAACTTGTTAAAGCTATTATTTTAATTTCAGGATATGATTTTCTGATGATTTTTGTAGCTTCGACACCATTTAAGACTGGCATTTTCAAATCCATCACAATAATATCCGGTTTGAATAAACTATCTTCTAAACTAGCAAGAAGTTCTTCTCCGTTGGATGCTTCAAAAATAATATCGATATTATCTTCTCTTTGCAATAAGAAGGCAATTCCTTTGCGGAATAAAACTTCGTCATCGACTAAAGCAATTTTAATAGCGGCACTCATTTTATTTGATTTTGGTCGTTTGGTTTGCCGAAATTACAAAATATGAAACGAAAACGACCTAAGAATACCAAGATATTGGCTAAAAATCATGTTTGTTTCTTGAATTTTAGCTTAAAAAGTAAAAACTACGGCAAAACCACTTCCTATTTCAGCGGTAAAATTAATGGTTCCGTTTAAAAAAGAAATTCGGCTATCAATGTTCTTCATTCCTAGTCCTTTTTGATTATCAGCTTTTTTACTATCAAAGCCAACTCCGTTATCTTCATAATTACAGGTATTAATTCCATTTACATTTTTAAAAGCTATCCAAATTTGAGTTGCTTTTCCGTGACGTAATGAATTGTTCATTAATTCCTGCAAAATTCTAAACACATGCAAATGGCGATCAATGTCTTTATCATCTAAATCCAGCTCATTAGTATAATTTACATTTACAGATTTACTACTTTCAAATTCTTCACATAACTCTTCTATACCTGCATTAAGCCCAAATTTCTCAAAAACCGGCGGCAATAAATTATGGGCAATTTTTCTGGAATTCTCCAATGCTTTTGCTGTCAGGTTGATAATATTTTCTGTAATCTCCTTTGTTTCGGCTTCAGTTAGATTTGGTGCAGAAAGCAAATGTGCATTCAATGAAACAATATTAAGTTTAGAGCTAATATCATCATGCAGGTCCTGGGCAATTCGTTTTCGCTCATCTTCCTGAGTTATAATAACAGCATGCAATTGTTCTTTGTTCAGATAAATTTCTAAATCTCTTTTTTCTAATTCTTTCTGAATGATTTTTTTTCTTGAAAAATAAAAGAACACTACCAAAAAAACTGCAACAACCATTAGAAAACAAGAGGTGTACAAAATAATTGTAACTATTTCTTTCTCGTAACCAAGATTTTCTCTCATACCTTAACCCCCTTTTTGGAAAAACTTTTTACCCATTCAAATAAAATAAAAAAGTGATAAACAATAAATAAAAAAGCATTTAATCTCCAGCTAAGATATTTAAAATCGTCACTTAATCCGATGGTTAGATTACCAAGTAAGAATAAAACCGTTCCTCCAAACATATAACCAATAACCCCTATTGTAAGATAATAATATTGTTTATTTTCTGTAAGCATGTTATAAAAATGAATTAGCGCAAAAACTACCGTTAATAAAGAAGTGATAGTAATTTGAAATAAATTAAATTTAAACTGTAAACTCGGATCATAAACAAGTCTCGATATTAAAATCAGCAAAGCAAGGCCTAGAGCTATCAAGACAAATTTCTTTTGAACTACCTGCTGGTATAATGATCTGTAAAACAATCCCAATAAAACCATTTGTTCTAAAAAATAAAAATTCATCAGCACTAAATTATTCATTTTTAAGTGATACAGAAATTCCATTCCAAATTGCACTAAGAGCGAAAACACCAAGTAAAGTAATAAAAAAACATTAGCTTTTTCCTTTCGAAAAAAGCTATATGAATATAAACCTACATTGATTACTAAAATAAAATAACCAAAGTATATCAAAAAATCATCCATTATACAAGCGGACTAGCCGGATCTCCATAAGGAGGACATGGGCGGGTTGCGTCGTAAGTAACTGCTTGAGCTTCTTCGATTTCATTACCTGAGAAGAACACATCTCTATAGATTCCTTTTTCATCTAGTTTAGTTCCTACAAAAACCAAAACCTGCTCTCCTGCATTATTAATAGCTTTATAAGCTCGAACAGCATCTATTGGATTTTCTAATACTGCTTTTAAAGTTGCTAACGGAATAAGATACGCATCCGTTTTTCTTCCTGCCTCTTCTTCTTCTCTGCTGGCTTTACGGTAATGTGCTGTCCAGGTTTTAGCAACAGACAATTCGACTTCTACACCTCCTAAATTTTCAAGATTTTGTTCTTTAGACATAATAATTTGTTTTTGGTTATTAATTAATTTACAATTGTTGGAATCAATTGTTTGGCTAAACTACTGAATTTTATCAAAAAACATTAACAATTAGACATAAAAAAAGCCTCTTAAAGAGGCTTAATTGTTTGATTAAAACGGAACATCGCTGTCGTCATCGTCGTCATTTAAATTACTGCCAAACGCTTCATTAGGCGATGGCAAACTTTTAGTTATGAATGGGTTTTCTTCATGATTCATTTTTGATGGCAAATCGTCATAGTTACCTGAGAAATCATCCAGGTTATCAAATTTTCCAAGGTGTCCAATAAATTTCAATCGGACGTTTTCGATACCACCATTACGGTGTTTCGCGATCATAATTTCTGCTTGCCCGGTAGTTGAAGAAGCTTCATCATCATCCCACTCTTCAATTTTGTAATATTCAGGTCGGTATAAGAACGAAACAATATCAGCATCCTGCTCAATCGCCCCGGATTCACGAAGATCCGATAGCAAAGGACGTTTACTGGATCCACGCGTTTCAACAGCACGCGATAACTGAGAAAGTGCAATTACGGGAACGTTAAGCTCTTTTGCCAAAGCTTTTAAGTTTCGGGAAATCGTAGAGATCTCCTGCTCACGATTTCCTCCTCCTTTACTATTTCCTCCGGCAGTCATCAACTGCAAATAATCTACAATAATAATTTTGATCCCGTGTTGCGAAACCAAACGACGGCATTTTGCTCTTAAATCGAAAATAGAAAGAGATGGTGTATCATCAATAAACAAAGGAGCTTTTTCCAGGTTCTTTACTTTGGTACTCAACATTGTCCATTCATGAGGTTCTAATTTACCTGTACGTAATTTCTCTGATGACAATCCTGTTTCAGACGAAATCAACCTGGTAATTAACTGGACAGAAGCCATCTCTAAAGAGAACAATGCCACTGGATGTCCAAAATCGATGGCAATATTTCTCGCCATCGAAAGTACGAAAGCTGTTTTACCCATCGCCGGCCTTGCTGCAATGATAATTAAATCACTTGGCTGCCATCCGGAAGTCAGTTTATCTAAATTGGTAAAACCGGTTTCAACACCACTTAATCCTTCTTGTTTAGAAATTTCTTCAATACGTTTTTTCGCTTGTAAAACTAAACTTTGTGCAGTTTCAGAACTACGCTTTATATTTCCTTGTGTTACTTCGTATAATTTTGATTCGGCCTGATCCAGCAAATTAAATACGTCTGTTGTTTCATCATAAGACGCTTCGATAATTTCAGACGAAATTCGGATCAAACTTCTTTGAATAAACTTCTGAAGAATGATACGGGAGTGAAATTCGATATGCGCAGAAGAGGCAATTTTTTGTGTAAGCTGAATTAGATAAAAATCTCCTCCTGCTAATTCTAATTTTCCATTTTTTTTCAGCTGACTCGAAACCGTCAATAAGTCAATTGGCTGTGTATCGGTAAAAAGTTGAACGATTGCTTCGAAAATAAATTTGTGTGCATCTTTATAAAAAGCATCGGCTTGTAAAATATCAATTACATCATCTACCCCTTTTTTATCAATCATCATCGCCCCAAGCACAGCTTCTTCTAAATCAAGCACTTGCGGAGGAAGTTTTCCTTTTTCTAAATTAATAATTGTGGTTTTATCTACCTTTGCAGGTTTTACATTTTTGAAATTTTCCATATAGCGAAAGTAGCAAAATTTAAAAAAAAATTGCTATCGAGTTATAACTATTAATTGTTTATAAATAAGTCTATTTTGTTCATAACCAAAAAAAATCCGAAACTGTAAGGCTTCGGATTTTAAATCATTTTACATGAATTTACTCTTTATACTCACCCATCTTACTGTATTTGTCCATTCTTTGGGCAATCAGGTCCGTTGTTGATAAGTCTTTCAATTCATTATATCCTTTGGTAATATATTCTGCTACTGTTTTAAAAGTAGTTTCCCGGTCGTAGTGTGCTCCACCAAGTGGTTCCGGTATTACATCATCAACTAATTTTTGTCTCTTCATATCAGATGAAGTCAATTTTAAAGCATCGGCAGCACGTTCTTTGTACTCCCAGCTTTTCCATAAAATAGAAGAACATGATTCTGGAGAAATTACTGAGTACCACGTGTTTTCTAACATGTATACTTTATCTCCAACACCAATTCCTAAAGCTCCTCCTGAAGCACCTTCACCAACGATAATCGTGATAATTGGCACTTTTAAACGAACCATTTCGAAAATATTTCTGGCAATTGCTTCCCCTTGTCCTCTTTCTTCAGCTTCTAATCCAGGATATGCACCAGGAGTGTCTATTAAAGTTAAAACCGGAATTCCGAATTTCTCTGCCATTTTCATCAAACGCAAAGCTTTACGATATCCTTCTGGGTTTGCCATACCAAAATTACGGTACTGACGTGTTTTAGTATTAAAACCTTTTTGCTGACCAACTATCATAAACGACTGACCGTTTATTTTTCCTAATCCGCCAACCATCGCTTTATCATCTTTAAAATTTCTGTCTCCATGAAGTTCTAAGAATGTATCGCCACAAACTGCTCTGATATAATCTAAAGTATAAGGTCTGTTTGGGTGCCTTGATAACTGAACTCGTTGCCAAGCCGTAAGATTTTTGTATATTTCTTTTTTAGTTTGTTCTAATTTTTTGTTGATTTCCTTGCACGTAGACGTTACATCAACATCAGATTCTTTTCCAATTATAACACACTTTTGTAACTGTTCTTCAAGTTCTTTTATTGGAAGCTCAAAATCTAAATATTCCATGGATTTTTGAATTTTGTTTGTAAATCGAACCGCAAATATAAAAATATTATATCATTGGTGTGATTAAATCGTATTTAAAATATAAAAATGTAATTTAAAAATAAGGAAATTATTACACTTCTTTCTTATTTTTGTAATGTTTAAAAACGCCATTTAAGATCACTGTAATTACAATAATCAGGGCGCCAATATAAAATTCTGTACTCATTTTCTCTTTTCCTCCCAAAATAAAATAAGCCAGCATAATGCCGTAAACAGGCTCTAAATTAGTGGTTAACATTACTGTATACGGACTTAATTTCTGCATTACTTTCACTGATGCCGTAAACGCATAAGCTGTACAAACTGAGGCCAGGACCAATAATAAAACCCAATTATTTAATGACATTGTAAAAAAATCTGCAGTGAATTTTCCCTGTATTAAAAAATAAATTGAAATAAAGAAAACTCCGGCTCCAAACTCATAAAACGTAATAACTGACGGTTCATGATCTGATATCAACTTTCCATTCATTAAAGTAAACAAAACACCCAGAATAATCGACGCCAAAGCATAATACATTCCGTGCAGGTATTTTACTTCTACTTGCATAATCAAGGCTAATCCGGCGATGATAATCAAACCGAAAAAAACTTCATAGAATAAAATCTTTCTTCCGTAAAAAAGCGGTTCTAATAATGAAGCAAAAAAAGCACCTAACGAAAATATCGAAAGAGTAATTGAGACATTAGAAACATGAATGGCTTTGAAAAAGAAAATCCAATGAAGCGCAATCAACAATCCCACAAAAATTAATTTGGCAAAAGATGTCGCTGATATTACAAAAGACTGTTTCTTATAGACTATAAAAGCTGCAAGAAAAACTCCCGCAAGAAGCATTCTGAACCAAACTAAATTTTCGGCATCAATAGTTATTAAAGCCCCAAGAATAGCCGTAAACCCCCATATAAAAACAATTAAATGAAGATTTAGGTAACTTTTTAAATTATCGTTTCGCATTACGTAATAAGTAGACTGCCAAAACTCCAAAAACAATATTTGGGAACCAGACAGCTAATAAAGGTGAGAATGTAGATTTTTCAGCAAGAGTACCAAATATTTTATCAAAAAACACAAATGAAAAGGCAATCGCAATTCCAATTGCAAGATTCGTTCCCATACCACCACGACGTTTCATTGACGAAACTGCCACAGCAATAATTGTTAAAATAAAAGCGGACACCGGTACACTATACTTTTTATAAAGCACGACTAAATAAGTATTGATATTTCCCGAACCTCTTTTGCGCTCTTTCTCAATAAAATCGATCAGTTTTCCTAACGGAAGAGTTTCTGCAATATAAACTACCGGAGTTAAATCTGCCAATTCAAATTTAAAAGGCACATTCTTTTCAGGGCTCTTCTCTATTTTATCGTTCAGTTCTCCAAGCGTTCTTTTCGTATAATCATACAAAGTGTAGGTCTTTTTTTTCGGATCCCATTTAATTCGGCTAGCCGTAATTTTATAGATCAACTGATCTTTTTCAAAATGTTCTAATGTAAAATTAAAAGCCGTTTTAGACTCTTCATTAAAACTATTTACAAAAATAAAATCATTATCATTAATCTGTCTGTATACATTGGTATTATTACCTCGCATTTCGACTTTTCCATTACCTTTCAGATACGTATACCTAAAATTATTGAATCCCTCACTTGCTGCAGGAACAATAAAAAATCCCATTAGAAGCACAAAAACCGAAACGATAGACGCGCCAATAATATAGGGACGCAAGAAACGTGTAAATGAAATTCCCGAACTTAAAATTGCAATAATCTCTGTATTATTTGCCAGTTTTGAGGTAAACCAAATTACGGATAAAAATAAAAATATTGGAAATAATGAGTTCGCAAAATAAACGGTAAAGTTGTAGTAATAGATCGCAATTGCGCTAAACGGAATTTTATTTTCCAGCATTTTGTTCACCTTTTCAGAGACATCAATTACAATTCCAATTGGAATAAATAATAAGATCATCACCGAGAAAGTGGCCAAATATCTTTTTAGAATATACTTATCTATTATTGTCAGCATAGATTTTTTGTTTTAAGTTTCAAGTTTTATTTGTTTCAAGTTTCCGGTTTCAGTGAAGAACTTGAAACTTGAAACCTGAAACCTGAAACTTTCTTATAGTCTTTGACTCATATTTTTAACCATCATTTCTTTCCATGGTCTAAAATCTCCTGCTAAGATATGTTTTCTGGCCTCACGAACCAACCACATATAAAAACCAAGATTATGAATCGTGGCAATTTGCTTTCCTAAATATTCATTAGCTGCAAATAAGTGACGTAAATACGCTTTTGTATATTCAGTATCTACAAAAGTATGTCCCATTTCGTCGATTGGAGAAAAATCATCTTCCCATTTTTTATTCTTTATATTGATTGTTCCGTTTGCGGTAAACAACATACCATTTCTGGCATTACGAGTTGGCATAACACAATCGAACATATCAATACCTAACGCAATATTCTCAAGAATATTAATTGGAGTTCCAACTCCCATTAAATAACGTGGTTTATCTTCTGGCAAAATTTCACAAACAACTTCGGTCATGGCGTACATTTCCTCAGCTGGTTCTCCTACTGACAAACCTCCAATTGCGTTTCCTTGCTGTCCTGAATTGGCAATATATTCAGCAGATTGCTGACGTAAATCTTTATAAGTACTTCCCTGAACAATTGGGAAAAATGTTTGCTCGTATCCGTATTTAAAAGGTAATTTATCTAAATGACCAATACAACGATCCAACCAACGGTGGGTCATGTGCATCGAACGTTGTGCATATCGGTAATCACAAGGATAAGGCGTACATTCATCAAAAGCCATAATAATATCAGCTCCAATCGTACGCTGAATCTCCATTACGCTTTCTGGTGAGAAAAAATGATATGAACCATCAATATGTGATTTAAACTTCACACCTTCCTCTTTAATTTTTCTGTTATTAGAAAGAGAATACACTTGATATCCACCAGAATCAGTCAAAATATTACGATCCCAATTCATAAATTTATGCAATCCTCCTGCTTTTTCAAGAATTTCAGTCTGTGGGCGTAAATATAAATGGTAGGTGTTTCCTAGAATAATATCCGGATTTATATCCTCTTTTAGCTCGCGTTGGTGTACTCCTTTTACAGATGCAACCGTACCGACAGGCATAAAAATAGGCGTTTCGATTACGCCGTGATCTGTAGTAATACTTCCCGCTCTCGCTTTAGATTGCGGATCTTTTTTCAATAAATCAAACTTCATCTGTTTCTTTTTTCAGTCGGCAAAGGTAAGCTAATTTCAGAGAAAATTAATTAGATAATTTTTCAATTAGATAATTAGATAACGAATCAAGATTGAGATTCAATTTTCAAACTTGAAACCTGACCCGAGGCAAAGCCGAATTGGCGAACTTAAAACAAATAAAAGATGAAATTGAGAATTTGGAATTTGGAATTTAAAAAATTAAAGTTCAAAATATTTGGGCGTTCCCAAAAGGTCGGGCTATCCGCTGTATTCCCAATTAACAAAAACTAAGGCTAAAAAGGCATGTTTTTCTAAATCGGGAGATGCCGCTTCTATCCCTAACACAAAAAAACGTGACAGTTCTACCAGAAATCTTTAAATTTGAATAAATCAAAAAAAATCTGCTCACCCGAGATAGCGAACAGGTGAAGCAATCTGCAAATCTGTGAGCAAAAAAACAAAACACATGAACTTATCTCAAAAACTAGGATATCCTGAAAATAGCAAACTACTGATCATACATGCCGATGATGCCGGATTATCACATTCTGAAAATCAAGCCACTATAAAAACACTTCAAAACGGATCTGTAAATTCATACAGCATAATGGTTCCCTGCGCATGGTTTTTTGAAATGGCAACATTTGCAAAAAACAATCCAAATTATGATTGCGGAATACATTTAACACTGACTTGCGAATGGGAAAATTATAAATTTGGCCCAGTTCTTCCCGCATCTGAAGTTTCAAGTTTAATAGACAAAAACGGTTATTTTTATAAAACCAGAGCCGATTTTAAAAACAATGCAATTCTATCAGAAATAAAAAAAGAACTTACGGCTCAAATCGAAAGAGCATTACAATTTGGAATTCAACCTACGCATCTCGATTCGCATATGTGCAGCGTAGGAGTTACTCCTGAAATTTTAGAAATTTATAAAGACCTTGGAGATACCTATAATTTACCTGTTTTCATCAACAAACAATTTGTTGAATCGATAAGTTTGTCTGACGAAAAATACAATTACGAAAACACTCTTTTGGCAGATAATCTTTTGATTGGACATTTTGCTGATTTCGAAAAAGGCGAATTGCGACATGCCTACGCAAAAGCATTAGACAACATTCAGCCCGGATTCAATGTTTTTCTGTTACATCCCGCTTTTGATGATTTCGAAATGCAAGGCATTACAATCAATCATCCTAATTTTGGTTCAGCATGGCGCCAAACTGATTTTGATTTTTTTACAAGTGAAGAATGCAAATCAAAACTAAAAGAAAACAACATTCAATTGATTAGCTGGCGCGACATTAAGAAAATTACACAATGATTTTTCGAAATGTGAATACTGCAATTTCCTGATTTAAAAAATGTAAGAATATCAAACTGTTATTTTCGTAACTTTATATGATACTTAAAAAATAAAAAATCATGATAAATTCAGAAGAAAAAAAACCAGCAAACGAAAATGAAATCGAAAAAAATCTGGAAGAATTAAATTATCCTGCTTCAGAAGACATTTACAGCAATGAAGACAAATTAGAAGACATCGACCCGGAGGAAATTTCAACCGATAAAACGATCAGTCAGGACAATCATGAATGGAAACAAAACAGTGATAAACTCGGAAACGATTTAGATATTCCAGGTTCAGAACTTGACGATAAACAGGAAGAAATTGGCTCTGAAGATGAGGAAAATAATTTTTACAGTGAAGGCGATACGGAATAAAAAACGTATTGATATCATTTAAGCATACTTTAAGTCCCGAATTCGGGACTTTTTTTATGATTTTTCAGCAAAAAAAAGAGCTTTTTTACCATCATATTCAGAAAATCTAAAATTAATCCATCGTTTTTATAACATCTACAAAAAAAGCGGGTTAATTTAACAATTGTGACAAACTAAAGCGAAAAATCATTTGTCAGCCCGCAAAATAACAATTACTTTTGCATTCAGTTTAACTTTTACATATAAAATGAAGCCTAACACACAACAATTAAGCGATTTAACTATCCAAGTAAGAAGAGATATTCTTCGAATGGTACATGCTGTCAACTCAGGTCACCCAGGTGGTTCACTAGGTTGTACTGAATTTTTGGTAACTCTTTATCAAAATATTATGGAGCGTAAAGAAGGTTTTGATATGGACGGAATTGGAGAAGATCTTTTCTTCCTTTCAAATGGTCATATTTCTCCTGTATTTTATAGCGTACTAGCACGTAGCGGTTATTTCCCTGTTTCAGAACTTTCAACTTTTAGATTACTAAACTCACGTTTACAAGGACATCCAACAACTCATGAAGGATTGCCTGGAGTTCGTATCGCTTCTGGTTCATTAGGACAAGGTTTATCTGTAGCTCTTGGTGCTGCTCAAGCAAAAAAATTAAATGGCGACAATCATATCATTTATTCTTTGCATGGAGACGGTGAACTACAAGAAGGTCAAAACTGGGAAGCTATCATGTATGCTTCTGCCAAAAAAGTAGACAATATCATTTCGACTATTGACCTTAACGGGAAACAAATCGACGGAACAACTGACGAAGTTTTACCAATGGGAAGTATTCGTGCTAAATTTGAAGCTTTTGACTGGGACGTTCTTGAAATAAAAGAAGGAAATAATATCGATGCTATTCTTGCAGGTTTGAATGATGCTAAATCAAGAACAGGAAAAGGAAAACCAGTTTGTATCTTATTACATACTGAAATGGGTAACGGAGTTGACTTTATGATGCATACACATGCATGGCATGGTAAAGCACCAAGCAACGATCAATTAGCAAGTGCTTTAGCTCAAAACATCTCAACTTTAGCCGATTATTAAAAAATAGCCTTAAGCTTTAAGCAATAAGCTTTATGCCTATTGCCTACAGCCTATTGCTTATAGCAAAAAAACAAAATGAAAAAATACGAAAATACAGGAAGTAAAGATACCCGTTCTGGTTTTGGAGCAGGAATGACTGAATTAGGTCAAAAAAACGAAAATGTTGTAGCACTTTGTGCTGATTTAATCGGATCATTAAAATTTGATGATTTCAAAAAAAATCACCCGGAGCGTTTTTTCCAAATTGGTATTGCAGAAGCTAACATGATTGGTATTGCTGCAGGTTTAACAATTGGGGGAAAAATTCCTTTTACAGGAACTTTCGCAAACTTCTCTACAGGAAGGGTTTACGATCAAATTCGCCAATCTGTTGCTTATTCTGATAAAAACGTAAAAATTTGCGCTTCTCACGCTGGTTTAACACTAGGAGAAGACGGAGCAACACACCAAATCCTTGAAGATATTGGATTAATGAAAATGTTACCTGGAATGACTGTAATTAATACTTGCGATTACAATCAGACTAAAGCAGCAACATTAGCATTAGCTGATCATCATGGTCCGGCTTATTTACGTTTTGGCCGTCCGGTAGTACCTAATTTTACTCCCGCTGACGAACCTTTCGTAATTGGAAAAGCAATTTTATTAAGCGAAGGAACGGATGTTACGATTGTAGCAACAGGACACTTAGTTTGGGAAGCTCTTATTGCAGCTGAAGCTTTAGAAGCAAAAGGAATTTCTGCTGAAGTAATCAACATCCACACTATTAAACCTCTTGACGAAGAAGCAATTCTAAAATCATTGGCTAAAACAAAATGTGTAGTAACTGCTGAAGAACACAATATTCTTGGAGGTCTTGGAGAAAGCATTTCAAGAGTACTAGCTTTAAACAATCCAGCTCCACAAGAGTTTGTTGCTGTAAACGATAGTTTTGGTGAATCCGGAACTCCTGAGCAATTAATGGATAAATACAAATTAAACAATCAGGCGATTGTTGAAGCTGTAGAAAGAGTAATCAAAAGAAAATAATTTTTAGATTTCTTACTTATAGAAAAAGCCTCGAAAATTACTTTTCGAGGCTTTTTTTGTACTAATAAATAACTCTACTACACTTTTACCTAAACAAACACGAACGCCTTCTAAACTCAACTCACACAAACACAAAAAAAAACCTCGAAATCACTTTCGAGGTTTATTATTTCTAAACTAAAATTTAATTCTGTTTGATAGGATACGTTTTATCCAAATGTATTCTTAATCTTGGCGTAGCCGTATAATCTTCAGGTAAATATGCTTTTACATTGGTCGAAGATTCAGGTTTACTAGGATCCGCTAGTGCTCCTGTAGGTCTTCTAGGAATTCCTCTTGGCTCCCATTCATTTACATTTGGTGTTGCAGGATTATCTTCCCTAGGATCCCAAGGATAAAACAAACTCACCCCATAATTAGGAGGACCAACCTGATCGCTTGGTTTTGTTATCTCAAATCTTGTTTTAAATCCATCACCGTCATCATCATAATCTAAAAAGTCCGGAATACCATCTCCATCTGTATCATCAATTAAATCAGCCGGAGGATTAGGATACTTAACCTTATCAGTAAAATTATAAAGATAACCATCACCATTAACATCTTCAAGATAATCAGGAATTCCGTCCGGAATATTTAAAGACTGACCACCCACAGACTCAATATCATGATCCATTCTCTGCAAATCAAGCAATTTAAAACTATAAACTATCGGCGTATACGCAGGAATCGTACCATTGCCTGAAGCGTAATAAGCTAAACCAGAAGGCAAAAACATCATACCAGCTCCATAATCCTGATAGGTAATAACTCCCGTACCCGCATTTGTAGTAGAGGTTCCTGTCTTAAATTTAGGCATAATCTCTCCATAACCTTCTCTAGCAATCGTAACCCCTGTAGTAGCTGCAGCATATATAAACAAATCCTGAGTAGCAGGAAATCCATATGTAGTCTCGGCAACAGTACCATCTAACAAAGAGCACGAATAAGATGTAACCACTCTATCCGTATTAATAGGAGTAATTCCTGTTCCTTGCCTAAAACTTAAATAATATATTGTATAAGTAATATCATTACTATACACAGGTCTTGTTTGCAAAGGGTAAACCTTCTGGTCCCAAATTGAGGTTTGCGTACCTCCTGCAGGAATTTTGGAGATCTTAACATCAAAATCAGCCGTTACCTCCTCAATAAAATTAGTCTTTAAATATTTAATAATAGAATCATTATCTGCTTTATATTGTTCCGCATAATCTCTTAAAGGAACGGTCACCACATCATTGTCATCACTTTTACTACAAGAAACCAAAGAAATGCCGGCAAGCAATAAAATAAAATAATATTTAAATTTATTCATTATTGTTAATTTTTTAGGTGCGCAAGATACAATATTGATTTATTTTTGTAAAGATTTTAACGTTGATTTTAGAAAAATTATGAGAATAGATAAATACCTGTGGTGCGTGCGTTATTATAAAACCAGAAACATGGTTACTGAAGCATGCAAAAAAAACCATATTACTGTAAATGGGCAAGTTGCAAAACCATCAAAAGAGGTTTTTCCAACGGATAAAATTACCTTTAGAAAAGATCAAATCACACAAATTATCACCGTACTCGACATACCTGAAAGTCGTGTTGGCGCAAAACTTGTTGATATATATCGAAAAAACGAAACTCCGGCTGAAGCTTACGCACATTTAGAATTATTAAAACTGTCTAAAGAGCACTATCGCAAAACCGGAACAGGAAGACCAACAAAAAAAGACAGAAGGGATATTGATGAATATGGCAATGATATTATTGATGAAAATGAAGAAAAATAAATTCCTAATTCCCAAAAGACCAAAAATCAAAAACCTCAACACTGGAATTTGATTCCGAAGCTTCGGGATAGATACTGGAATTTCATTCCCTAAATTTGTACTTTAGCAAAAAAAAATAAATCATGAGCAAAAACATTATCTTAACGAACCAGGAAATAGAACATAAAATAAAACGTATTGCCTATCAGATATACGAAACTTTTGTAGACGAAGAAGAAATTGTAATTGCCGGAATCGCTGCTAACGGATTTATTTTTGCTCAAAAACTTGCTTTGGCCTTAACTACTATTTCAACATTAAAAGTTTCTATTTGCGAAGTTAAAGTCGACAAACAAAATCCGCAATTACCCATACACACTTCATTAAGTAAAGAAGAATATAAAAACAAAGGATTAGTATTGGTCGATGATGTCTTAAATTCAGGTACCACTTTGATCTATGCTGTTCGTCATTTCTTAGACGTTCCGTTAAAGAAATTCAAAACAGCAGTACTTGTAGACAGAAATCATAAAAAATATCCTGTAAAGGCAGATTTTAAAGGAATCTCCTTATCAACATCTTTACTAGAGCATGTTCAGGTTGTTTTTGACGACAATGGCGACGATTATGCCTTTTTAAGCTAAGATTTCTAAAATATCCTGAACCGTTTCTTCGATAGTTTTATTATCAACCGCAACTTTGTGTTGTGCATGGTTGTAATAATAACTTCTATCGAACAAATGCTTCGCAATAAATTCTTTCATTTCTTCTTCATTCATATTAGCGATTAATGGACGCTTGCTTTTGTTATGAACCAGCCTATCGTACAAAGTCTCTATCGAAGCTTTTAAATAAACAGAAGTAACATCATCGCTTTTCAATAATTCATGATTATTGGCATAACAAGGCGTTCCTCCGCCTAAACCTATTATGCTTTTTTCTGAAGACTGAAGTAATTCTACAAATATTTCGTGTTCTAATTTTCTAAAATGAATCTCTCCAAATTGTTCGAAAATTTCATTTATTGATAAATTTGCTTTTTTTTCGATGCATTTATCTAAATCCAGAAAGGGAATATTTGTAATTTTTGATAAGTTCTGGGCAATTGTTGACTTTCCGCAACCCATATATCCTAATAATATAATCTTTTTCATTTTAATAATGACCTATAAATTAAGGCGTTGTAAATTTTGATTAAAAAAAGACAAATTTATAATAAATAAGCTTGCAAATATCAAAAATAACTCCTTATATTTGCACCCGCATTCAAGGAAAGAATTTGACTCGATAGCTCAGTTGGTAGAGCACATCACTTTTAATGATGGGGTCCTGGGTTCGAGCCCCAGTCGGGTCACAAATTTTGTGATTCACAAAATAACTTTTCTTGATAGCAATGACTCGATAGCTCAGTTGGTAGAGCACATCACTTTTAATGATGGGGTCCTGGGTTCGAGCCCCAGTCGGGTCACAAAAGGTCGAGTATTTATTTACTTGACCTTTTTTTATTTCAGGCCACGTGGAGAAACGGTAGACTTGCCATCTTGAGGGGGTGGTGCTCGTAAGGGCGTGTGGGTTCAAATCCCACCGTGGTCACT
The DNA here is from genome assembly GCF_050267765.1 of Flavobacterium sp. NPDC079362. Taxonomy (NCBI): domain Bacteria; kingdom Pseudomonadati; phylum Bacteroidota; class Flavobacteriia; order Flavobacteriales; family Flavobacteriaceae; genus Flavobacterium; species Flavobacterium sp. NPDC079362. The sequence goes on from NZ_JBNNFM010000049.1 coordinate 28,681, forward strand.
ATAAAAAAATGAAAGCCTGCAAAGTGTATATTTTGCAGGCTTTTTTGGGATCAAACGCAAAAGTTGGGGATTACGCAAAAAGATTGCATAATCTGAATAAGAAAAAATCGGATGAGTCGCAAAAGTTGGGGATTAACCAAAAGGCTAGATAATATGAATAAGAAGAAATTTACTTTACGCACTCCTCTAAATTGACTTCTAAATGCTTTTACTCATTCAGTAATCGCAATATAGCTAACGATGTTTGTGTTTTTAGTGTTTTTCAGACATCTTTAAATAATCAATAAACCTGTCTATAGGCTTTATACATATGTTAGTTTCTTATCCGTGGATTTTATTAGTTTCATCGCCTTCGTATCTTCTTCAACTTTATGCAGATATTTTCAATGTAGAGTTTATTAAATTTTATAAGTTATCCTATTTGCGCCCCTGTTCTTGGAAAAGCTTTTGAAATCCCGTATTTATTGGAGTGGATTAATACATTTTCTAGAACAAAAAGCTAAGACTATATTCTTTTAATCAATAAAAAATTGACAATTAAAGTATCAAATTCTGTATAATATTTTTATATTCACTAACTATATTTTATATGCATATCTAAGGTAAACTTATTTTATTAGAAATCTTGTAAATGCCCGCTAATATCGATCTTAAAGCAAGGGTTAAAGACCTATAAGCTTTGCAAAATTAGATTTCTTTTGCTTGGACGAATATTGATATTCACAAGTTCAAATTTATAATATCTAAAACCAGTATCACCTGATCTTAAATCTCTAAATACCTTATTAACAGTTTTACCTTTTATTAAGCCTCCAACATTAAATGCAAGTTCAACAACTGATCTTCCTGTCAGAGTTAAAGTATCTTAACTAAACTTGCTCAAAAATACTTTTGAACTGATATAAAATGCGTTCGATCAAGCGCAAATCTTCGGTTACTATTTCGGCGCTTCCTTTCATTTCCTGCTGAAACACGATTTGTTTTTTATAAGAAGTCATTAATCCGTTTGGAAGCGCGACATCCATTAATAAATTCCCATCTTTATCAGGAACCAGAGAAATATTTCGAATTTTACCTTTTAACACTCCAAACTCACGATCAGGAAAATTCGCTAATCTGATATTTACAGTTTGCCCCACTTTTATTTTTCCGGAATTCAACGCCGGCGCTTTTACTTTTCCAACAAAACCATTTTTTGTATCCGG
>NZ_JBNNFM010000050.1:0-28916 GCF_050267765.1 Flavobacterium sp. NPDC079362
AGCTCATTGATTACAGAAGAACCTATCGTTTGTGTTTGTTCTAAAACCAATCCTTTTATAGAAACCCTGAACAATCTTGCCTGAACATACTCCCATCCCCAACGTTTTTGTTTTTCGGCATTATGAAGCTTAATTTCCTGCATTCCGTTAATGAGCTCCATAACTTTGCTCTGCTCTTGCGAAACCTCTGCAAAACGTTTATAATCGAGAACTTCCCTGCGTTTTAAGAATAAGGTAATCCATCCAAAATAAAGAATACTTCCTGCAAAAAACACAAAAAATATCTGCAAATTAAAATAAGCCAAAACACCTCCCATAACAAACATATTGATTACAGAAAACAAAACGTTTAATGATGATGTAGTCAGAATTTTTTCGATTCTGCGATGATCATTAATACGCTGCATAATATCTCCGGTCATCCTTACATCAAAAAATGAAATAGGTAAATTCATCAATTTAATAAAAAAATCTGAAATCAGCGAAATATTAATTCGGGTAGAAAGATGAAGTAATATCCAACTCCTGATAAGCTCTAAACCTGTTCTTCCTGCAAAAAGAAATAATTGTGCAAAAAGAATGAGATAAATAAAATGAATATTCTGATTTTGAATACCAACATCAACAATACTTTGCGTTAAAAAAGGAAAAATTAGCTGTATCAAACTACTGGCCAACAAACCTATACTTAATTGGGTTAAAAATGATTTATATCGCAATACATATTTTGACAACAATTTAAACCCTAATCCGCTATTTTCTTCTTTATCAAATTCAGACTGAAAAAACTTTGGTGAAGCCTCCATTAACAAAGCAACGCCTTCTTGTGTTGAATCATCAGCATTATTTCCAATCCAGAATTTAAGAAAATCCTGTTTATTATATTCGATTAAGCCAAAAGCGGGATCAGAAACATAATAAATATTTCTTTTTATTTTGTAAAGTACTACATAATGATTTTTATTCCAGTGCAAGACACAAGGCAATGGTGCTTCTTCTAATCTTTCGAGATTTAATTTTACCCCTAAAGTTCGAAAACCAATTCTCTCAGCCGCATCACTTAAAAAAAGTAAATTACTTCCTTCACGAGTTGTTTCGCTAATATCTCTCAACTCCTGAATGTTGATTGTTTTCCCGTAATGTTTAGCAATTATCTTTAAACATGTAGGTCCACAATCTTTATAATCAGCTTGCTTATAATGGGTGAATTTTTTCAAGTTATATTTTTTATTCCAAAGCAATTTAAGATTAAATTTCTTTATTTAACATAAAAAAACAGAGAAGATTAATATCTTCTCTGTCAAGTATTTAAAAACATATTTATTAGAAATACAATTTCTGTAGGACATGGCACCGGCTAACCCTAACCAAATAAAAATCAAACCAGTGACCAATTTTCCTAAAGAATCCCAACACCAATCATCAATGTGGGGAAAATTGCTCAATGTTCCACGATCGAGCGCCTACAAATTAAAAAAAACATGACTAAATTCTAAAAAAGGCTGTATTGTATTTCTCTTAAAACGTTAAAAATTAACAACAAAGGCGACTTGTATCACAAATACCTGGCAACGTATTTACAGGACAAGTTTCGCCTACGGATATTAAAACGCACCCAGCTTCAATAGCATTTACCCAACATTCAGGAATTCCTCCTTTTATTGTTTTTTGCTCATTCTTGCTTATATGCTGCGCATTTTCTAAATTCAGAATTTTCTTTAACATCTTAATCTTCTACAATAAATATTGTTGTTCACAATCTAATTAAACTTATTATAACTTTTAATACACAATTAACACGGAGCCATTAATATTGAGCATTGATTTGGTCCTATATAAGCTGGTCTTAAGTTATATGGATAAGCTAAACATTGAGCTTCCGTAGCACGGAATACAACAAACTCATTACACTGACCATCTGGTGGAATACTTCCTCCTTTAATATTTTTTTGTTCACTTACAACTAACGTTTCAGCACCTTGTAAGTTTAATATTTTTTCTAACATGATATTTTGTTTTAAGTTATATGCAAATCCCGAATTTTATTCAAATAAAAACCTACGATTTCTAATATTTAGATAATTGATTTTCAGTTTAAGTACAGAGAAGCTTTTTAATTACACTTCTCTGATACTTGTAATTTTAATATCTGAATTAATCAGCATCTTTCTCCCAACATTTTTTACCATAAGGCTGATTTGGAGGACAAGGACCTCCACTACCACCTTCAATTGTCTTTTTTTCTTCTGTTGTTAATTTTTTTGTTCCTTCTTGATTTAAAATCTTTTCTAACATAATTGCTTAATTTATTTGTGAGTTTATACTTCAATCTTTTAAAGACATTTGAAGCCTCTGTCTATCCATTATATTCAAGAACATTCTCTAACATTTACTTACTATGCCGTCTTTTTTTCAAAAACTTCGATTTCTTCACTAAAATCATTTAAAAAATATTTCAATTCACTCAGTTCATATTCATTTGGAAATACTCTTTCGTTTACAATTTTAACTGGTGTATAATTAAAATTATTCTTAGAGCACCACTCATATTGTTTTTGTATTTCCTGAGTGATCATCATACTAACTGAATCAACATTCCATTTTTTCAACCATTTTTTCAGACCTGTTTTTTTAATATGCCAGTCTGAGATCGCTTCAACCGTTTTTCCCGGAGTGACCCTGTTTATAGTTAAAAGTCTTTCTACAACTGATTTATATGGATTCTCTCCATTTTCAGGATTAATATTGAACAAAATGTTTAGAAAAATTTTGTCCGGAAATCTTAAAACCAAATCAAATGCTTCCTGAAATGTTTTATGACAATGCTCGCAACTTGGGCTTATAATAATCGAAAGCTTTACTGCTGCATTTCTGTTTCCAAAAGTCAAACCTCTTAAATCATCGAATCCATTTGTATAAGGAACTTTTTTTGACAAGAAGTTTAATAATGAATAATTTCTTTTAAATTTTTTCATCTCTTTAAGGGAATTCTCACTACCCAAAACATTTTTTATCATCCCTTTTAATACTGTCCAAATAGGAATAAGAAGCACTACAGAGAATAAAAATGGAAATACATCATTGAAACTAAAACTCAACGTAAACAAATCTGATGCAAACCATATAACACTTTGTATAAAAATTAAAGCCGAAATCGCTAAGCACATTACGCACCATTTTTGAATTTCAAACTTTTGAATCCATATTGAGGATACAATTATCGGAATCGCCAATAAACTTAAAAATCCTATAAAAATGGCTGATTCTAATGGCTGAACCAATATGGCAATTAAACTTGAACCAAAGAAAATAAGCGGTAAATCTGAAAAATTAAGCCATTTATTTTCACTTCCTTCTTTAGAATTAATAACTGAATCACAAGATGAACTTGAACTAAGGTTACAAAATTTTGAAATAATACTGTTTTTAAAGCCCAATTTCTCCTGAATAATAAAAACACTCACCATAAATCCCAATACCGATGTCGTTAAAAAAACAAGACTAAAAGGATTATAGACATTATAGAAAACAGACAACCCAACTAAAAGTAAAAGAGGCAAAAAATATTTTAACCAACCAAACTCTATTTTTAAATTCTCTCTGGCAATAACATTATTAGGTTCTATTGCAACTATTACTCCATTCCAATCCAAAAGAAACTTTTCATACGACATTTTTAAACTTCCTTTTTTGATCGTATTAATACGAACGAAGTTTTTAGCCTTTTCTACCAATATAAGTTCGTCTTTAAAATATGCCAAAAAATTCGATGGCAAATCTACTATTTGTTCTTTCGAAACTCTTACCGCAGCATTCTCTACAGACAATAAATCTAAGGAGTCTGTTATGGCAAACAAACTAGGATAATTTGGATGAGAAAGAAACAAATCTTTAAACTCATTTTTAATTTCCGAGTATCTATTTATTTGTAGAAATTTTTGGACAAGTTTTAACATCTTTTCGAATCTTTAAAATCATAATTACACTGCAAATATTGTTGTTTTTACCGAGAAAAAAACCTCAACTACAGACATTTTATCAATTATACTACATACAATTTATAAATTATAGCAGTCTGAATAAAACACACAATCAACTGCTTAGCAACTAATTAGATCAATAAATCTTCATTCAAAAGCTTCAAAACCCTATTCTCGACTAAGCGTTTTGCTTTTTGTCTAGTTTTGATAAATCATTAACCCTAACACATAAAAACATGAAAAATCAAGCACTAAAATTCGAAGATTTTGAGAGCGAAAAATTATCTAAAAATCAACAAAAAACAATTCAGGGAGGTGAACCAGTTGATCCACTTAGAGGAACAGGAAATGGAAGTTTATAATCATTAACTGCCTATAAAAACACTAAAAAAACGAGTGATTAATTGGGAATTTTATACTCAAAAAAAACATATAAAAAATTACTTATGGCGAAAATAATTTTCCCCTGATCTGTACATCAAAAATATTTATATAACACTAAAAAAATAATAAATCATGACAACTACAAAACTAACATTCAAAGATTTCGAAATAGAAAAATTATCCAAAAATGAGCAAAAAACAGTTCGTGGTGGAGAAGATTCAGACCCATTAAGAGGAAACGGAAAAGGAAGTTTATAACAATTAAAAAAAATAAATCATGACAACTACAAAACTAACATTTGGAGATTTCGAAATAGAACAATTATCAAAAAATGAACAAAAAACAGTTCGTGGCGGAGACGACCGTTCAGAGCCTGTAGATCCGTTAAGAGGAAACGGAAAAGGAAGTTTATAACAATTAAAAAAAATAAATCATGACAACTACAAAACTAACATTTGGAGATTTCGAAATAGAACAATTATCAAAAAATGAACAAAAAACAGTTCGTGGCGGAGACGACCGTTCAGAGCCTGTAGATCCGCTAAGAGGAAACGGAAAAGGAAGCTTGTAACAACTTACAAATACATGAGAGAAATATCTACATGTATAAGTAATAATAAAACTCAAAACACTCAAAACAGAAGATAGTTTCTACGAAACTTGCTTTAAATATTATTCGCAAATTGAGCTGGAGATACTCCAGTTCTTTTGCGAAATGATTTTGCAAATGATACTGCGTTTTTAAACCCAACACTTTCGGCAATAGCCTGGGTAGAATATTTACGATACATATGATTGGTAATCATCTCATTAATAACATAATTAATCTTCAGTTCGTTGGAGTATTCACCAAAAGACTTTCCAAATCGTTTATTTACAACATACGATAAATAAGTTGTGTTTGTTTTTATTTTTTTAGCTACATAAGGCAAAGTAAAGTCGGCATTTAAGTATTCGAGTTTACTTTCCAGAGCTAGCAGTTTCTCTACTATCTTATTTTCTTTTGCTTCATCAATACTTAAATTGACATTTTCTTTCTTAAAATGAATCTCTTCAGGCTCCGGCTCTAAGACGACTTCCTCATTTTCAGCTAAACTTTTCTTCTCAAGGTTGGCTTTGAATTCTTCAATTAAGGCGTTCATCTTTTTATGTGCCTTATTTTTATCTCTTATGTTTTTAATCAGCAAAAATACAATAGCCACAAATAAAACAACGTAAAAAACTTTCAGCGCCTTATTCAAAAAAACATCATATTTATATTTCTCCTGAATAGTAACCATTTCATTGGTCAAATCTCCTACACCTAATTTATAGTTTACTTCTAAAATTTGATCATTTAATTTTGATTCTGATTTTTCATAATTATCCAGATAATTTTTTGAATGTTTGTAAGCGAGTTCAGGCTCTTTAAGTATATTATAAATCTTTGCCTGATAGTAATTTGATCTCAAATATTCACCTTCGTTAGTCTTTGTATTAGCTCCAATTGAATCAGATTTTTTAAAGAAAACTAATGCTTTATCATATTTTTTTGTCGTATAATAAAGGTCTCCCAAATTATAATTTGCAGTACATAATATATCTGGCATATTATTTTGGTGAGCAAGGAATATAATATCATAATATGTCTTCTCGGCATTTTTAAATTCTCTTAGTAAACTATATATATTACCTAAACTTAATTTTGCTACAATTTTATTATCCGGAAAATTTTGAGAATAACTAACCGTCTTTTTATAAAAATACTCAGCTGAATCCAGTAAAACTCTTTTCTGATCATCCTTCAAATAATAGGTTTCGTATGATCCTGCCAGACTAAGATTGATGTTACTCTTATTATTTAGATACTGTTCTCTTGTATAAACACTTTCATTTTTATCAACAAAATCATTAAGCTGCCTTAAATCTTTAATTGCCAAGCGATAATTACCTACTGCAATATTTATTGATGCTATATTGTTCTTAAATTTTACAATTTGAATAATATCCCTAATCTGTTGAGAAAGCTTAATACCCTGCTGATAACTTTCTATTGCTGCACTAAAATCATCTCTTTTCCATTCTGATAATCCGTTATAATTGTATAAAACAGATCTGAGTTGTGTTTTATCCTGACCGTCCGGCATTTTGTTCAGGTAAGTTAATGCCAGTTGATATTTTTCTTTAGATTTAGCTGAATTTCCTTTTAATTGTATTAGATAAGATAACACCCCATTTCCAAAAGCTAAATGTTTATTGTTATTTGACTTCACCATCTGATTAGCAAATACAATAGCACTATCTACATTAGCATTCGCCGTGAGACGAATTTTATCTTGTAATACTAAATACTCTTGTTCTGTCAAAGCATCTTTCTGTTGAGAAATTGCGGTATTCAGAACAAAAAAGAATAAAAAAGAGATGATCAGCCTCATTCATTTTGTTTTTTGAATCTCAAAAATAGCGCATATATTTTCAATAAACTAAAATAAATTACTGTTTATATTATTTTTCTTCTTTATCCGTTGTGTAAATATAACATTTTAACATTGTTTTGTTATATTTTTATTACGTAAATTTGTTTTTGTAAAACTATCAAAAAATGAAACCAGACTTATTTCAAGCTCCAGATTATTATAACCTAGATGATTTGTTGACAGACGAACATAAATTAGTTCGCGAATCAGCACGCGCATGGGTAAAAAGAGAAGTTTCTCCTATTATAGAAGAATATGCTCAAAAGGCTGAATTTCCAAAACAGATTATAAAAGGACTTGGAGAAATTGGAGGTTTCGGACCTTATATTCCAGTTGAATATGGTGGTGCGGGTTTAGACCAAATTTCATACGGTTTAATCATGCAGGAAATCGAACGTGGTGATTCTGGTGTCAGATCTACCTCATCTGTTCAATCCTCATTGGTAATGTATCCTATTTGGAAATATGGAAATGAAGAACAGCGAATGAAATATTTACCAAAACTGGCTACAGGAGAATTCATGGGCTGTTTTGGTTTGACTGAACCTGATCATGGTTCTGATCCCGGAAGCATGATTACCAATTTTAAGGACAAAGGGGATCATTATCTTTTGAATGGTGCTAAAATGTGGATTTCGAATGCTCCTTTTGCTGATATTGCTGTAGTTTGGGCAAAAGATGAAACAGGAAGAATTCACGGATTAATTGTTGAGCGTGGTATGGAGGGTTTTACAACTCCCGAAACACACAATAAATGGTCACTTCGCGCATCATCTACAGGAGAATTGATTTTTGATAATGTAAAAGTTCCTAAAGAAAATCTTTTACCTAACAAATCCGGTTTAGGTGCGCCACTTGGATGCTTAGATTCAGCACGATACGGGATTGCCTGGGGAGCAATTGGTGCAGCGATGGATTGTTATGATACTGCCTTAAGATATGCCAAAGAAAGAATTCAGTTTGGGAAACCAATTGGAGGAACTCAACTGCAACAAAAAAAATTAGCCGAAATGATTACTGAAATCACAAAAGCGCAATTATTAACCTGGCGTTTAGGCGTTTTGAGAAACGAAGGAAAAGCCACAACGGCACAAATCTCAATGGCAAAACGTAATAATGTAGATATGGCAATTCATATTGCCCGCGAAGCGAGACAAATGTTAGGCGGAATGGGTATTACTGGCGAATACTCGATTATGCGCCACATGATGAACCTCGAAAGTGTTATTACTTATGAAGGAACTCATGACATTCATTTATTGATAACAGGAATGGATGTTACTGGAATTCCAGCTTTTAAATAGTAAACAACTATTAAAATATATACAAAATCAATACAAAAAGCTTCTTGTAACCGAGAAGCTTTTTATATTTGCACAAAATTTACTAAAATGAATATTGAAACTATACACAATAGCATTCAACCTCAAAAAGATCAACTTTTACAACATTCTTTATACAATAAAATCCAGAATATTGATGATTTACATAGTTTCTTAGAAAGTCACGTCTTTGCTGTTTGGGATTTTATGTCGCTTTTAAAAGCTTTGCAATCTAAACTTACTTGTACAACAACACCTTGGTTTGCAACAAAAAACCCAGAAACAAGATACTTAATCAATGAAATTGTTCTTGCCGAAGAAACAGATTTAAGCATTGACGGAAGAAGATTAAGTCACTACGAAATGTACATTGAAGCAATGGAGGATTGTGGTGCGGATATCAATGGAATTAACGCATTTTTATCTGAAGTAAATTCACTTCATAACATATTTGTTGCCATAAAACAGAGCTCATTACATCCTAATACAAAAGCATTTCTGGACTTTACTTTTAGAGTTATCGAAGAAGGAAAACCTCATGAAATTGCCGCTGCATTTACTTTTGGAAGAGAAGATTTAATACCAAGTATGTTTACTGCGATTCTGAAAAACTTCCAAAAAAACTTACCCGAAGTCGATTTGAGCAAATTGCTTTACTATTTCGAAAGACACATAGAATTGGATGCAGATGAACACGGGCCAATGGCAATGCAAATGATTACTGATCTGTGTGAAGATGATGCTCAAAAATGGAAAGAAGTGGAAGAAATTTCGATCCTGGCATTAGAAAAACGTATTGGACTCTGGAATGCTATCGAAGAAGAAATTGTGATGAAAACAGAAATGGCATAAAAACCAAGACAAGTTATTTAACGTAACTATTTGTTTAAAATGAACCGAAACTTAATTTATCTAAATTATGAAAACGCATTTCAAACAAATAGTTATTGTTATTCTCTCTATATTTCTCTTAAGCTGTAACTCTGAAGATACAGCTCCAAAAATTGCCGTTACCCCACCACAACCTTCTCTACCTCCCGTAACACAAGTTCCCACTACTCCAATTTCTGGTTCTATAAAGTATCTGGCTTTAGGCGACAGTTATACTATTGGTCAAAGTGTTTGCGAAACCTGTCGTTTTCCGGAACAGCTAAAAGCGAGTCTGAAAAAGATTTATTCTCAAACTGATTTTTCATTAAAAGTAATTGCACGAACAGGCTGGACCACATCGAACTTAATTTCAGCCATAAATAACGAAAATCCAGATCCTAATTATGATTTGGTAACATTATTAATAGGTGTAAATAATCAATATCAAGGCATCGATTTTTCTGTTTATCAAAAAGAGTTTCCTGTTTAATTAAACAAGGCCATAGCACTGGCGAAAGGCGATAAAAAAAATGTAATTGTGTTGTCAATTCCTGACTATGCCTATACTCCATTTGCCTCTACTTACAGTGCGGGAAACCGAATGAAAATTTCTACTGAACTAGACCAATACAATACTTTTGCTGAGAACACGTGCATAAGCAATGGGGTAAGCTTTATTTCGATAACAGATATTACGCGCCAAGGTCTTAGCAATCGTACTTTAGTTGCCTCAGACGGCCTACATCCTTCAGAAACAGCTTATAAAATGTTTACAGATCGCATTATTCCTAAAGTAAAAATGATTTTACAAGATTAATTGAAAAATGAATATCGAAAAAATATTGCTTAATTTTGTAGAAAGTTGATTCATACGTGGTTCAAACTCTAAAAACAGAATTAAAAAAATGTTATGCAATAAACGGCTCAGGAACTAATAGTAATCATTGATCCACAAAAAGATTTTACTGATCTTGAAGGCGCTTATGCAAAAAATCATAGCATTACTCAAATACAAGAAGTTAAGGCAAGAATAAACATATTAACGAAAAGACTAGACAAGAATAGATTTGTAATTATTTATTCAAATTATCAAAAAGATCAATTCGGAGACGGAATTTTGATGTGTCTGAAAAGTACAAAAGGTCATGATATTGACATTGCTTTTGATGATGCTGCCCGGTTAATTTCAAAAATACAACACAGCAGTTTTTCATCAGAGGAATTTAAAACTTATCTAAAAGACAATCGCATTCGCACTCTTATATTATGTGGCTTTTTAGCAGAATATTGTATCAGGCAAACTGCAATTGATGCTCTGGAAAACGGATATGATGTAAAGCTTCTAAAAGAATTTATAGGAACAGGAGATGATGTGCAACACAGGAAACAAGCGATGTTGTACGACTTAGAAAACAAAGGAGCAACAACAATCAACGGTATTTTCGATTGTGAATAATAATTAATCATGCAAGTTTCACCACCAAAAGAATTAGCGCCTTATATCAAACATTATCTTTTTTTAGATAATGCAGCAACTGATATCCAAAAGCTTCGCTTATTTTCTGATGGCAATACTGGTATCGTATTTTCTTTAAAAAGTAAGCTTATTTCGGGATTTAGTGATTATAATGTAAAAGATTATTTACCTGATTCTTTTTTATACGGACAACTCAATGGCTTTAAAGACATTTATTCTGACAATGCAATCAAGTTGATAATTGTTGTTTTGCAACCCAACGGAATACATCAATTATTAGGCATTCCTGCCAATGAATTTCAGGATTCTATTATTGACATTGATAATGTATTTGGTCAAAAAGGTTTAGATCTTCAGGAAAAATTATCTGAAGAAATTAATAATCAGGCAAGGATTGAATTTTTAAATCATTTTTTCAGGAATCTTATTGCTAAAAAACCACAATCTGACCAAAAGATTATAAAAAGTTCATTAGATTTTATAATTGCTCATAAAGGATATTTTTCCCTAAAACAATTAGTCGATTATACAGGTTATACTGAAAGACATCTTGAAAGGAAATTTAAGGAATGCGTTGGACTGAACCCGAAAAAATTTGGCAACGTTATACGACTACATCATTTTCTAAAACTCTTAAAAGACAAATCTGAAGATACTACTCTTACTACAATTTGTTACGATGCCGGATTTTCAGATCAGTCGCATCTGATTAAAGAATTCAGGAAACATACGGGAATATCGCCAAGAGAGTATTTATATAGTACTGGAAAATTAACCAACAATCTTATAAAAACTTTTCCTCCGGTTATTGTTTAAAATGTCGGTTTTATACAATTTAGAAAATATTATCAATGCTACTTTTGACTTTAATAAATAGCATACGATATGAAAAATCTAAAAATAGCCACAGCACAGTTTGAAAATAAAAGCGGTGACAAAAAATACAACTTATCTGTAATTGAGAAACTTTCGAAAAAAGCTGCCAACGAAGGTTGCGATGTAATTTCGTTTCATGAATGTTCTATCACCGGATATACTTTTGCCAGACATTTATCGAAAGAACAAATGCTGGAAATAGCCGAAATTATCCCAAGTGGAGAAAGCATTCTTAAACTTACGGAGATTGCTAAAAACAATGACATCGTAATTCTGGCAGGATTATTTGAAAAGGATGAAAACAGCAATCTTTTCAAAGCTTACGTTTGTGTGGATAAAAATGGTTTAGTAGCCAAATACAGAAAACTACATCCGTTTATTAATCCGTATCTGACGCCTGGAGATCGTTATTGCATCTTTGAAATTAAGGGTTGGAAGTGCGGAATCCTCATTTGTTATGACAATAACATTATCGAAAACGTTCGTGCGACGAAACTTCTTGGTGCTGATATTATTTTTATGCCTCATGTTACGATGTGTACACCTTCTACCCGACCTGGCGCTGGTTTTGTTGCACCTGAACTTTGGGTAAACCGCGAAGCTGATCCCACTTCTTTACGATTAGAATTCGACGGAATGAAAGGCAGAGACTGGCTTATGAAGTGGCTTCCGGCAAGAGCATATGACAATGCAATTTATGCGGTATTTTCTAACCCAATTGGCATGGATGATGACCAGCTAAAAAATGGCTGTTCTATGATTGTAGATCCCTTTGGAGATATTTTGACTGAATGCAGTTCTTTTGATGACTCTTTTGCAACTGCAGTAATTACACCCGAAAAATGCATTCAGGCTGGAGGGAATCGTTATATAAAAGCGAGAAGACCAGAATTATACCGCGATATTATTGGGCAAGATCATAAATCTGAACAAAATGTCGTTTGGTTAAACGCTGACGAAAAAAGTTAAAACTAACAATTTATCAGACTTTAAGCAAATGAAAGATTTACCTTTGCAGGATTCATTAATCTACAGTATACCCTTTAATAATGGAATTTTTTAAAACTACAAATGAAGATATCGACGCCGTTTTCGATATTTACAATCAAGCTACATCTTATCAAAAAACGGTCAATAATAAAAGCTGGAGAGGTTTTGAGAGAGCACTTATAGAAAAAGAAATCGCCGAGGATCGTCATTTTATCATCAAAGAAGGCGAAGAAGTTGCCTGTACATTTGTACTTACTTTTAATGATTTGATTATCTGGAAAGAAGCCAGTAAAGATTCGGCCGTATATCTTCATAGAATTGCTACAAACCCAAAATTCAGAGGACAATCGTATGTCAAAAAAATCATCGAATGGGTTAAAACATATGCTAAAGAAAATAATAAGGAATACATTCGTCTTGACACACATAGTGGCAACGAGAGAATAAACCAATATTATACAAGTTGCGGTTTTGACTATAAAGGTATCAGCACTATAGAATGGACTAGCGAATTACCGGAACATTATAAAGAAGGCTCTTTTAGTTTGTTTGAGATTAAGCTGTAAGCCTTTAATTAAAAAACCTAAAATGAGCGAACAAGATTATTTAACAAAAAATGTTTTCATTGGACTTAAAAATCTTAATAATGGATTTGATGCTGAATCTATATATTATTTCTCTGAAAACGATTTTGAAATAGTTCTTGACAGGGCCGAAAAAATTGGCATTCAAATTTTAGGAATTGAACCTTGGCAAAACGGAGAATTTTACGATGTTCTTACAGCAGAAGATTTTACCTCTGATCCTGAGTGGTATCGAAAAGCATTCTTTAAATTTAAAGAAAGGGAAGAAAATCTTCAGTATTCTGCTAGTTACAAAATACCTTTTACGCTGCCAAAGAAATAAAAACTGATTTTTTCAATACAACAAAGCCCTTGTGAATATATTTCTACAAGGGTTTTCTATTTTATAAATCATAAGAAAAATCCTAAATTTAAAATGATGTGGTTTTGAGTATTCACGTTGTTTTTATATTATAATTTCACTTATTATATTTAAACCAAAGACATTAAATTCAGTTAGTTTATATTTGGATAAATGCGTGCGAAAACATGAGTGAAAAAAAGATAATTCTGCCTGATTCTGTGATTTTTCCAGAACGAAACAAAGCAAATCATAATGATGAATTGCTGCTTGTTAACAAAAGGCTTGCTCAACAAATCGAAGAGCGAAAAAAACGTGCTGCAGAATTAATCATTGCCAATACTGAATTGGCTTTCCAAAACAAAGAAAAAGAAAAACGTGCCGCTGAATTGGTTATCGCCAATGCTGAATTAGCGTATCAAAATCAGGAAAAGGAAGATCGCGCTGCTGAACTTGTTATTGCAAATACTGAATTAGCGTATCAAAATAAAGAGAAACAAAAACGCGCAGATGAATTAAGCATTGCTAATTCTGAACTACTTTTTCAGAACAAGGAAAAAGAAAAACGTGCTGCTGAACTTGTCATTGCAAATGCTGAACTGGCTTATCAAAACCAGGAAAAAGAAGATCGTGCTGCTGAACTTGTTATTGCGAATAAGGAATTGACTTTTCAAAATAAAGAAAAAGAAAAACGTGCCGCTGAACTTGTTATTGCAAACACGGAATTAGCATATCAAAATAAAGAGAAACAAAAACGGGCAGATGAATTGAGCATTGCCAACTCTGAACTTCTATATCAGAACAAGGAAAAAGAAAAACGTGCCGCTGAATTGGTTATTGCAAATGCAGAACTGGCGTATCAAAATCAGGAAAAAGAAGATCGCGCTGCTGAACTTGTTATTGCAAATAAGGAACTGACTTTTCAAAATAAAGAAAAAGAAAAACGCGCTGCTGAACTTGTTATTGCAAATACAGAACTAGCGTATCAGAATAAAGAAAAAGAGAAGCGTGCTGCCGAGCTTCTAATCGCAAATGCTGAACTTACTTTTCAGAACAATGAAAAGGAAAAACGCGCCGCCGAACTAATTCTCGCCAATAACGAACTTGAAGCTTTCACTTATATTTCAAGTCATCACTTGCAGGAGCCTTTAAGGAAAATACAGGTTTTTTCAGACCGGATCTCTACAGATGAACATCACAATTTAACTGATAAGGGAAGATATTATTTTGAGCGAATAGAAGTTGCCGCTTTTCATATGCAGGCGCTCATAAACGATTTATTGACTTATTCGAGAACTAGTGTAACTGAAAAGAAATTTGAAAACTTAAATCTTAATACTATTATAAATAAAGTACAAGAAGATTTAAAAGAAGAAATAATAGCAAAGAAAGCAATTATCGAAATATTCGGAGATTGTAATGCCTTTATAATTCCGTCCCAGTTTCAGCAGTTGGTTTATAATTTATTGAGTAACTCACTTAAATTTTCAAAAAAAGCAGAAATCCCACATATTGTTATAAAAAGTTTTTACACAAAACCTAAAACAAAAAAACTTCAGTCAACGAATTACTGCCATATTACGATTAGCGATAATGGTATTGGATTTGACTCACAATTTGAAAGTCGGGTTTTCGAAATGTTTCAGCAACTTAATAATAAAGCAGATTATAAAGGAACGGGAATTGGTCTTGCGATTGTAAAAAAGATTGTAGAAAACCATAACGGAATTATTACGGCGACCGGTAAACTTGATCACGGTGCCAAATTCGATATTTATATTCCTGTCGTATAAATAAAAAAAACTTTTACATAGAGAATAGCTTTATTTCTTCACTAAAATTGACTTGCATAAATGGCTGGATAGTCCCTTTGAGAAACATTTACAGCCTCCCGTCAAAAAACACTCAACGGCTTTTTTCTAAAAAAAACTTCTTTCAATCGCTCAACTAGACGAAACGGCCTGATTTTGTGGCTAAAAAAAAATTAAAGAGCCTCATTTATCCCAAAATTTTTGTTAAAAATCACTTTTTAAAGTAAGTTATTAAGTACTAATTATTAATTAGTAAGTACTTAAAATGTAGTTTGTCGATTATAATTACATCTTGTCTGAAACTTGATAATTTGTATATTAAATGTGAAATTACATTCTACATTTGCACTGAAAATAAACAAAATAACAAATTTAATTTTAGTAAAATTCCCAATGAAAAAAATAATTTTAGCCTCTATTCTTATGTTAGGCCTTGTTACAGTAAATGCTCAAAATGTTACATTAAATGTAAACTTAAAACCTATCCAGACCTTAGTGGTTAGTCCTTCACTAAAAGTTGTAAATCTTACTTATGCAACTACAGATGATTACAAAAATGGTGTGTCTTCAATAAATACAGATCAATTAAGTATTTACAGTACCGGAGGTTTTCAGGTAAGAGTAAAAAGCGCAAGTGCTACAATGCTAAACGGAGGTAAGATAATAGATGCTAATACTATTCAAATTAAAGCAACTGCCGGTTCTGATGCTATAAACGGTGCTCAATATACTCAAAACGTTCAATTATCAAACACTGATGCTACTTTGGTAACTTCTACAAAAGGTGGAGTAGACAAAAAGATTAGTATTGAGTATAAAGGTGCAGGTGCTAATACTTATATTGACAACTATGTTCCAGGACAAAATCCTACAGTTTATACTACTGAACTTACCTATACTATTGTAAGTCAATAATAACATAAGGTGAAATAAATAAAAAAAATGTCACAAGAAATTGTGGCATTTTTTATTTAGTTAACTTTGCTTTACTTCAATTAATCTCCCAACAGATTTTTTTAACCTACTTAAAATGAATAAACTTGCTTTAATTTTCTGTTTTTTAGTTTTTCAGGTACACGCACAAACTGGTATTTCTGTATCACCTCCAAGAATTTATTTTGAGTCGAAACCAGGAACCAGTAGTACTCAAAAAGTAACGGTAACAAATGTTAGCGCAAAGAATACTTTGGATCTTGCTGTGAGTCTTGGCGATTGGGAGTATGACGAAAAAGGTGAAAATATGATGTACCCTTCGAATACTTTAAAAAACTCTTGTGCAAGCTGGATTTCTGTCAAAAATAGTGATAATTATTTTTCGCTAGCTCCCGGAGAAAGAAAAGAACTGGAGGTAACTATTACACCTGTAAAGATTGCTAATGATAGTCTGCCCACTCATACAGCTGTTTTATATGTAAGTCAAATGAATCCTGTGGATGATTATGATAGCAAAGGAGCAAATATTAAGGTGAGCATTCGTTCCGGAATCAAAATTTTTCACACCCTTTCGAATAGTCTTACCAAAAAAATTGAAATTGAAGATTTAAAATTTGATCAATCCACGAATAACCTAAACTTAAAATTTAAAAATCAATCTCAAATTTGGGTAGATGGTAAAATTTCAACCGAAATTATTAACATTAAAACGGGTAAAAAAGTGGTAGTAAATGATATCGTTTTTTATACACTGCCGGGAAATTTACGTAAATTAAGTATTCCTGTTACTGAAGCTTTAGAAAAGGGATCTTACAACGCATCTGTAATTATTGATTATGGTGATTCGTCTCAATTGGAAATGGCTGAATTAAATTTTAATTATGAATAGATATATTCTTATTATTCTCTTTTGTACTCCTTTTTTTGGCACTGCTCAGATTTCTGTTACATCTTGGATAAATTCCTATTTACAAATTAACTCTTATAATGGGAATACCAATCCTGATGCCTATACGGTTACATTTGCCGGAAATGGTAATCTGAATATTCCTCATTGGAAACTTTCTGCACGATTGAAACGAAATATTATATCTGAAGATGGTAAATTTACCATCCCTTCTAATAAAATTTCTTTTCAACCCATCTCTACAACTGGTCAGGCGTATCCAAATCCAGTTCCGACTATTTCGCAAATTGGTGCTCCATTAAATGTTTTTTTACAAGATAATAGTGAATCTTTTCTAATCCCCAATTCTAATGCCCCTATTTATAACAATCCACAAACGCCAAATGGTTATTACAACCTTCAGCTAAAATATGCACTTACCCTTCTTGGTGGTTCCTATTTAGGAAGTTTCCCTGCCTGGACAAAATTTATTGCTTCTGTCGAGTTTACTGCATACGATCAGAATAATGCCGTAATTGGAAAGATGAATCATGATTTTCAATTTCAAATTGGAAATATTACTGATGCACCGCCTCCTGCAGACATCCTTTCTTTAAAAATAAATATGAATGCTGCAAATGGGCTTTTAGAATTTAAAACCATGCAGGATTATACTAATGGAACTAGTGTGACTTATACAGATGGACTATCAGTAACCACTAACAGTAACTTTCAGATTAAGGTAAGATCCCTTCAAAGCAATTTACAATCTGCTGCCGGAAATTCGATTCCTGTTAATGTTATTAATTTAACGTTAGGAACAACAACTTCTAACGCCAATCAACGTATTTTTCCAATTGTACTTAGTGCTGCCAATCAAACTCTGGTACAAGGCAATAGTACTAATAACACACCTTACCGCTTCGATATCAAATACTTCACACTACCACAGGACGTTCGTTTGATTGATGCAAAATCAGATAATTATACAACTACTTTACAATATGAGATTACCCCTCAATAATTACTAAAAGATGCGTTCTTGTAACTTTAAACTTTTATCACTCTTTTTCTTGTTTTTTATTCTGGTAAACCATTTGAATGCTCAACAGATTCAGAATGCGGTTACTATGGAGATAGAAAAAGATGCTTCTTTTCAAAAAGGTTCTTTAGTGAGTGTAGTAGTAGTTATTAAAAATACAACACCAGATAAAATAAATGGAAAAATCTATTTTACTTTACCTAAAGGATATAGAAACCTGGGATCTCAAGGTCTGGAAATTGCAATGCTTCCTGATGAAACCCGCCACATTCCTGTTAAATTTATAATTGACGAAGACGCTTTTGCCGGATCTTCCTTAATTATCTGTAAATTGATGGATTCTTCGGGAAAATTACTTGCAGAACAAAGTACCAATAATGTAATCGAGATCAACAATACACTTATTATTACTCCTTTAGAAACTTCTATTTACAGATCATCCAACAATGAACCTATAAAGGTAAAAGTAAAGGTCAGCAATAAAGGGAATGTTAAGCAAAACATTACTTTAGTCTGTAAGTTTCCGGACCCGACAAATGGCAATTTATTTCTGGAACAAAATGCTGAAATTGCTGTAAAAAAAGATTCCATTTTCACTTTCACTTATCTTCCTTCAAAAGAGTTAGCCAAACAATCCAACTATTCGATCCGCATATCCGGATTCAGGAATCCAAGTAAAGAAATGTTTGGTAATACTATGGTAGAAGTTCAAAATATTGCCAGCGTGCAACAATATCAAGGTGACTCATTTATTAATTTTCTGGACGAAGCACAAAACCAAATTACGTCTAGCTACAGAAGATTTGGTGGCGGAATCGATTTTTATCAGCTAAGAGGATCCGGTGGAGTAAATATTCCTACAGGGTATCTTTTTATGCAAGGGAATATTGCTTTAACAAATGGCCAGGAAATTCCTTTAATAACCAATACCAATTTAGTATATCGTCAGGAAAAAAATGAATATACAATTGGAAATATTAATAAACTACTTGAAATGACCCTGGTAGGACGAGGTGCAGAATACAGTCACACGTTCGAAAAAAATCAAAAAGTTGAAGTAGGTTTTGTCGATCAAAATTATAATTTGATAGAACCGGACAGTTGGCTCAAAAATGGTTACGGTTTCTTTGCCAAAGGAATGCTTAACTCTAATAACAGCTCGCGTAATGCTTCGGCTAGCTATTTGTATCGCTATGATCCATTTGAAAAAGCAAAACATAGTATTCTGGGAACAGAAGTTAATTATGATTTTAATCCGGTCTGGAGACTGAACGCAAAAGTAAACGGCGCAATGAGTATTTATGAAATACAGGATTTCATCAAACCTTCTTTTGCAGGAGAAACCAATTATTCCGGAAAAATTAAAAACTTCAATATCAACGGAAATTATTATTTAAGCTCTGATTATTATCCCGGAAACCGACGAGGAAGTATGCAGCTGCAACAGAATATTAGTACCAATATAAAAAATTACAACCTTCATGCAAATGTAATTCTTTCTGATTTTTCGCCTAAATTCTATTCGTTTGAAACACAACAGAAATCAACAAATAACAGAATAGAAATAGGAAACCGATTTCCTAAATTCAGAGATTTCACTCTTAGTGTATTGTATCAATATCAGGACGAAAGCTCTAATAGCTACAATCGCCTTTTAGGGGATTTAGATATTACTACGGCACAAAAAATGTATGCGAATCGTATCGTTGAGCAATTATCATGGGTTAATAATTCATCACGACAATCAGCTGTTTTAGGACTTGAAACCGGTATTGTAAGGTATCCTATGCAAACTGATAATCAGTTTCAGATGAAAATAAATGCGAATTACAGTTATAGAAATTTTAATATTAATTCAAATTTTCAATCGGGCAGTTATTATTTATCTGAATATGCTTTTTCTAACGTTGCCGGCAATAGTGTAAATTATGAGAAGCTTGCAGTATCTTTATTTTACACCAATAACTTTGTAAACGACAAAGTAAACCTGAATACCGGAGTTTCGTATATAAAGGATATTGTATATGGAAAATCGCCCTCTGCATTTATCAATGCTAAATATAACGGAAAAGCATTCAGTACTTTTTTTAATTCATCCTGGTATAATTATTCTTCTGGATCTCTTACCAATAATACCTTCACTTTTGAAATTGGTGTCACGGTAAATTTACAGAAAACCATATTAAATCCAGATCAAAAAAGTACTATCAAAGCACTGTTATATTACGATATTAACAATAATAATCAGTATGATCCGGGCGAAAAATACGCCGCAAATTATATGATTAACATCAATAAAATTGCCTTGCAGACAAATAAAGACGGAATGGCAATTTATAAAAGGGTACCATACGGCACTTATTCTTTAAAGCAATTTACACAGGATGGCTGGTATTATGATGATGCTACTTTTGAGGTTGACCGACATTCGTACAGCATTTCGATCCCACTTCACCAAAGCGGAAAAATGCAAGGAAAAGTTTCCTTTGCGTACAATACTACAACAGCTGTTACTTTTGATCATCGTGCTTCCGGCATCTCTTTTAACATCATGAAAGACAATCAACTGGTCAAAAAAATATATACTGATGACGATGGCAAGTACATATCATTTCTTCCAATTGGTAATTACGTCATCACGATTGATGAAAAATCGCTTCCTGCCAATACATTTTGCGAAACAACAAGCTATGACATAGCTCTAAAAGCAGGAGAAATAGTAGTCGTACCTGAATTTATTATAAAAGTAAAAGAAAAGAAAGTCAATACTAAAAAGTTCTCTAATTAATGTTTTTGTAAAAAGCCTTTTTTAAAACCTCTTTAGAAATTTTTCTCAAAAATTAATCCATAAAAAAACCCAATGCTACATCTGGATGTAGCATTGGGTTTTATTTTACAAATACTCAATAATAAGTATTACTTGCATAAAGGATGGGATTCGAACGCACGATAGCGTTACCCATATACTAGCTTTTCAGGCTATCTCCTTCAAACTCATGAAATCGTAATCCTGACTGTACAGTTTGTATTGTAGTCATTAGTTTCGTTTGTTTTTGAGTCTATTTTCTAATTCTTTCAATTCTTCGAGATCCTCCTCGTCTGCTTTTTTGGCTTCTAGCTGTTTACGTTGTTTATGGAAGTCTTCATAAATAGAATCTACTTTTTCTTCCATCTGCAGATGAGTGATTTTTCCATTGTGAGTCAGAACTTCTTTATCATTAAACTCTATAATTCTGTCAACATTTGTTTTCCAGAAATTCATTGCAATATCTTTTCTGTTTTTTGCTCTCAATTCCGCAGTTTCAAGAAACACTACTACAAAACGATTTAAGGTATCTATTTCATCAGAAGTAAGATAATTTTTTGCTGTATAAATATCCTGCTTGCGTACAATGCTTCCTTTCCAACTAGTAAGTGCCATATTCGATGCATTGGCATTGGCACGGGAAACGATAATTTCAGCAGCAGTTTGTCCTGTAATAGCATAGAGCAATTTATTTTGTGTCTCAGCAAAAAACATTTGAGTAGCTTTATCTGTTGCATCGTAGTCACTGCTTAAAGCAAATAAGTCACGAACTTTTTGATAAAATCTTTTTTCAGAAGCCCGAATATCCCTAATTCGTTCGAGTAATTCATCAAAGTAATCTGATCTTTCGTTTGGGTTTTTAAGACGTTCATCATCCATAACAAAACCCTTAATCATATAATCCTGCAGGTTTTGGTTTGCCCATTGTCTAAACTGGGTTCCTCTTTTACTTCGCACTCTAAAACCAATTGCTAAAATCATAGCCAAAGAATAAAATGCAACATTATATTTTTTACCATCAGAGGCAGTTGTCAAGTAATCCTTTACAACTGAATCCTCATCTAATTCCTTCTCTTTTAAGACATTTATAATATGTAGACTTATGTTTTGCTTAGAGGTGTCAAAAAGTTCCGCCAGTTGATTTTGATTCATCCAGACATCTCCATCTCTAGCAAGAAGAGCTACATTAGATTTTCCATCAACAGTATTGTAAAAAATAAATTCTTGTTTTTCCATCTTAAAAATAAGTTTTTACGTTTGGATCATTACAACAGAAACAACAGATTTAGTAATTGAGAAAGTTAATAAAAAAACCCCGAAATACAGATTTCGGGGTTTGGTATTATTTAAGTCAAAATTTGCAGAGAGGATGGGATTCGAACCCACGATACAGTTACCCATATACTAGCTTTCCAGGCTAGCTCCTTCAACCACTCGGACACCTCTCTAATTAGGTTTGCAAATAACTTAAAAAAAACTGAGTTAGAAAAACAAAATCAACATTAGTTTAGAAGACTTTTGATTGTATTGGTAAATTTTATTTTTTGTCACGAATTTCACGAATTTTTAATACACAAATAAAAACAGAAAACTTATAATTCGTGGAAATTCGGGAAATTCGTGGCCAACTTTTATTTTTTATTCTGAATTACATACTTTTTCTAAATTCTTCCATAAATAGTTTTACAGCCTTTTTTTGATACGCTCCTTCGATCGTTAACATGAACGAATCTCTTTGAGTTGCAACTCCTGTAATATTGATCGCTTTTATATTGCTCCAGCCTTGTAAAGCTTTCTCTGTTACAATTGTAGCCCAATAATCACTGTCGCCAACCAATCGCAATAAGGCATGTACCGCGTTTAATTCTATAGAAACTTTTGGCTTCATGTTGTTTTTCAGGAACAATTCATCCAGAAACTCTCTGGAATTAAATCCTTTTACGGGTAAAATAAGTGGAAGATCCTCTATTTTTTTAAACGAAATTTTATCTAAAGCCGCCAATGGATGCTCTTTTGAAACCGCCAAAACTAATTTTGACCGAAACAAAGGCACCTTTTGAAAAGGAAGTTCGATTTCGTTTGAGGAAATAACCAAAACCAAATCTAATTCATTATTTAATAATTTAAGTTCTAAAGGTTCAGTGGTGCCATATTCAACAACAATTTTTAAATTGGGATAGGTTTTAGCAAACAAATTCACGACCGGCAAAACCAAAAGCCCAAAAATATAGGTTACACCAATGCGTAATTCTCCGCCAATCATTTGGTTCAAATCATCAATAGCCTGTTTACCACTTTGCACATTTTCGATAACTTGTTTGGCGTGAATCAGGAAAACAGATCCAGCTTCGGTAAGCTGAACTTTTTTTCCAATCCTTACAAACAAAGGCATCCCGAGTTCTTCTTCTAATTTTTTTATTTGTTGCGACAAGCCGGATTGCGTTACAAAACACAACTCTGCTGCTTTTGTAAAATGCAGTACTTCAGCAGTTTTAATGAAATATTGTAGTTGATAAATCTCCATATCGATAAGTTTTAATACTCATTATCAGTAAAATTATTAATTTTTCTAATGAAATACTAATTCCGAACTTTGTAAAAAATATCAGGCATCATGTTTAAAGCGTTAAAATCAAAAAACTTCAAGTTATTCTTTTACGGACAATCAGTTTCAGTAATTGGAACCTGGCTTCAGAAAACAGCCGTAAGTTGGATGGTTTACAGCGTTACAGGTTCAGTTTTCTTACTTGGATTAGCTACTTTTTTAAGTATGATTCCGTCATTGTTTCTGGCACCTTTGGCCGGAAGTATCATTGGGCGTTACGACAGACATAAAGCCATGATCTTATTGCAATCTTTGGCAATGCTTCAGGCTGGAGCTTTGGCTTTAATGATTTACTTAAAAATTTACAACATCAACTTTATATTGGCTTTAAGTTTAATTCAGGGAATTATCAATTCCTTTGATATGACCTGCAGACAAACGATGATGATTGAAATTGTCGACAATAAAGAAGATTTACCAAATGCCGTTGCATTAAACTCAACTCTAAACAATTTTGCCCGAATTGCGGGTCCTGCTTTGGCCGGAATCATTCTTCATAATTATGGTGAAGACATTTGTTTTATTGGAAACTTCCTGAGCTATATTCCTGTTTTGATTTCTTTATTGATGATGAAAATCACACCACACATTAAAGCAACCGAAAAAATGAAAATGTTCGATGATTTCGTCGAAGGATTAGATTACGTGAAAAAAGAAACCGAAATGGCCAAAATGCTCCTAATGTTAATGTGCAGTAGTTTGTTCGTGATTTCTTTTAATACTTTAATGCCTGTTTTTGCCAAAGATCTCTTCAACGGAAACGCCCAGACTTTTAGTTGGTTCGAAAGTGCCGCCGGAATCGGGTCTATTGTATCTGCTATTTATCTTGCTAATCTTAAAAAAGCAGATAATATGGGCAAAATAATGATCGCTGCGAGTTTATTATTAGGTTTTAGCATTATTATACTTGCTTACTCTAATAGCCTTTCTGTTGCGCTTATTTGCATGGCGTTGAGCGGTGTGGGTATGATGGCACAAACCTCATCAATCAACATTTACATTCAGACGCAAAGTACTGTGAATATGCGTTCAAGAAGTATTAGTTATTATTTAATGGCTTATCAAGGGATGATTCCTGTGGGAAGTTTGATTATTGGCTACGTTTCACACATCATAGGAACCAGAAATACGGTCGCTATCCAGGGAATCATTTGTATAATTTCTGTAATTGTGTATGTTTATTATAAAAGACATAGCATTGAGGAAGAATTTGAAACTTGCGAAGTTCAATACAAGGATTAAATTTTAAATTCCAATATTTTAAAATTCCAAATTCCAAGGGAAGGCTCATTTAGAACCATATAAGTGATATAAGAAATTATAAGTCTTGTTTAAATTTCAATTGTATACGAACTTGCAATGGAAATTCCAATTGTCTACTCATGATCTTATCATTTCGACAGAGGAGACCCGAGCGATAACGAACAGGCGAAGCAAATTACACTAGAAATTTCGCAAACAAAATCGCCAATCTTTGTAGAGTTCCTTATGTGATTTCTCCCTTTGGTCGAAATGACAAGATTGTGATCAAATCTTGTCGAAATGAAATATTAAACGAAAACAGTCTTATGAAAATGATTGCCCTAGCCCCGATAGAAGTGGAAATCCTTTTGTTCCGGGCTTCGGAACAAAAGATTGGAGCGGATAGCGGGATTAGCTCCTAAAAAAAAAGATTTGGTTTTATCATAGAAATCGAAATGACAAATATTGTGGTTATTTTGTGTTTCTATCTTTGTCAAAGTTTTAAACTTGACAAAGATTTCGCTATCTAAAA
The DNA here is from genome assembly GCF_050267765.1 of Flavobacterium sp. NPDC079362. NCBI lineage: Bacteria > Pseudomonadati > Bacteroidota > Flavobacteriia > Flavobacteriales > Flavobacteriaceae > Flavobacterium > Flavobacterium sp. NPDC079362. Next base: position 25,138 of record NZ_JBNNFM010000050.1, read on the forward strand.
TGAACTTATATCACTTATATGGTGAAAAACTTTAAAACGAAAAAAGAAACACCAATTACTAAAAAATTCCAAATTCTAATCTTGAGATTTATTTCTCACGTTTTGGAATTTGGAATTTTTAATATTGGAATTTTTCTATTTACAACGAAATCTCCCCACGTAATGCCGTTTCAAAAATGGTTTTAAATTCCGCTTGAGGGATATTATGTCCCAACAAATACATAAGTTTAGTAATGGCGGCTTCTGTAGTAATGTCTTTTCCTGAAATAACGCCAAGTGATTTTAAGGCTGTACTGGTTTCGTATTGTCCCATATTTACACTTCCGGCTGAACATTGCGTTACGTTGACGATATGTAAACCGGATTGAATCGCTTTCTGAATCAAATTCAAAAACCAATCTTCGGTTGGGGCATTTCCGGAACCGTATGTTTCGAGAACAATTCCTCTTAAGCCTTTTATCGCCAGAATCGAGGATAAAACGACTTCGCTCATTCCGGGAAACATTTTTATGATTGCTACATGATTGTCTAAATTTTTATGCACAATTAATTTAGCATCTGTTTTTACAGGAAGAAATAAATGGGAGTTTAGTTTAAGATGAACACCCGATTCTACCAATTCAGGATAATTAGGCGCTGTAAATGCTTTAAAGTGTTCTGCATTTACTTTTGAAGTTCGGTTTCCTCGATATAATTTGTATTCAAAATACAAACAAACTTCGTTGATGACCGGTTTTCCGTTTTCCTGAAGAGAAGCAATCTGAATTGCTGTAATCAGGTTTTCTTTTGCATCTGTACGCAAATCACCAATTGGCAATTGAGAACCGGTAAACACTACTGGTTTTGCTAAATTCTCCAGCATAAAACTCAATGCCGACGCTGAATACGACATTGTATCTGAACCGTGAAGTACTACAAAACCATCAAAGGAAGTATATTTTTCTTCGATGATTTCAGCAATTTTCGTCCACATTTCAGGATTCATATTTGATGAATCTATTGGGTCTTCAAATGAAAACGTTTCAATCTCGCAATCTAATTGTTTGATCTCAGGAATTTTTTGCAATAATTTACCAAAGTTGAACGCTTTGAGTGCGCCTGTCTCAAAATCTTTGCTCATACCAATGGTTCCACCAGTATAAATCAATAATATTTTAGCTTTAGATGACATCCTGGTATTTTAATTTATTGACTACAGGATTTGCATACATGGCCAGAAATCCTTGTCTTGCTACTGGATTATCCGTATTGCCGATACGCATTTCTAAACGACGTTCAAACAAAGATTTCTCGCTCTCTTTATATAAATGAGAAAATCTATCCGTTCCGTTCAAAATATCGTAAGCAATAAAATTGGTTGGCCATAAATGATAATTCTTTAAAACCGAATCATCAATGACTTGTGCCAAAGCCTGAATCTGTTTATTGGCATTGTCGTTTTCAGCAACAATCTGATCAATTTCAGTATCCAGAACATCTCCAACAGAAATGTGTATTCTTTTTTTAGTTCCCATGATACCACTTAAGATGGTCATGAAATCTTCATTTTTTTCTTTAACATAAACCTCGTTATTTGCTTCTGCCATTAATTGTGGCATTTTCAGCACATCTGTAGGATCGTATTCGTAGGAGATAGAAACGGGAACAATTTTTAGTTTCTTAAAATAGTCCATTAGATTAGGCTCATCAGAACCCATTCCAATCATTTTTAGAACACCCGGATTGGTTTCGTCATTTCCGTCTTTAGTACGTCCTTCTCTTTGTGCAATCCAAACCGAACGGTTTTCGCGAAGCAATAATTGTCCAATATACTCAGCAAGCAATTTAGAGCTTTGCAGCATTTCTCTTGGCGTCAGACCTCTTAGAACCAAAAAGTTTCTGTTCAGTTTTGCTAAAGTGCTTAAAAAGGCTTTTTTAACAAGATTATCTCCAATTGCAGATGCTGTCATGACTAAACCATGCTCAAACAAACAAACATTTAATAAGGTTGTATCTAATAGGATATCTCTATGATTTGAGATAAATAAGTAAGACGTATTTTTTTCCAGTTTCTCAAATCCTGAAGTGGTAAGACCTTCAGAACTTTTCTCTAAAACTCTTTGTATCGTATTATAAATAAAGTTGCATTGAAAATCACGAATTGAATGTGTTTTCTTAAGCTGCTCTTTCCAAACCTCATCTTCTACTTCCGGAAAAGTAAAGTTCATCATGGTTTTCATCATCGGGTGATTGGCAACATCATGAAGTGCTTCATTTATTTCAGAATCATAAAACGGTCGAATGGCATCAAATCTCTGCATTATTTATATAGGTTTTAAGTGGGCAAAAGAACAAAAAAAAAATTAAACTATTGTAAGGTATAAATTAAATCCCAAAAACGTTTATAGAATTTTGTGTTGTTCGTTGTGCAATTTCCTCTTCAGAAACGTCATATATATCTGCCAATTTGCTAATAACATTTACCAAATAACTGCTTTCATTACGTTTTCCGCGATACGGAATTGGCGCTAAATAAGGTGAATCGGTCTCTAATACGATATGTTCAAGCGCTATCTGATTTAAAAACTGATCAATTTTTCCGTTTTTAAAGGTTACTACACCTCCAATTCCTAACTTCATATTGTAAGAAATCGCCTGAAGTGCCTGTTCGTAGGTTCCGGAAAAACAATGAAAAATTCCGAACAAATCAGCTGACTTTTCTTCTTTCAGCACTTCAAAAATCTCATCAAAAGCTTCACGACAATGAATTACGATGGGTAACTTATATTGTTTGGCTAATTGTATTTGTCTCTTAAAAGCAATTTGCTGTTCTTTAAGATGTGTTTTATCCCAATACAAATCGATTCCTATTTCACCAACGGCATAAAATTTTCTTTTTGCCAGTTCAGTTTCAACATGTTTCAATTCTTCTTCATAATTATCTTTGACATAAGTGGGATGCAAACCCATCATCAGATATACGTAATCAGGATAATTTCGTTCCAGATCGTACATTGATTGTGTCGCAGCAGCATCGATAGCAGGAATAAAAAAGCGTGTTACTCCGGCATCTATTGCTCTTTGCATCATCTCGTCGCGATCCTGATCAAACTCTTCAGAATATAAATGGGTATGTGTATCAGTAATTATTGGTGTCAAAATTGAATCTTATTATTTTTAAAGGTTCAAAATTACGATGATATTAAAGACTTTCCAATTTGAATGGAATGATGGTAAAATGGCACGCAGATGACGCGGATTCACTCCGTGAAAGCGCTGATGAATGCAGATTTTTTCTTGTTTTGATTTTCTTTGTTAGATTGGAGCGAAGTTGAAGTCAATGGCACGCGGATGACGCGGATTCACTTCGTGAAAGCGCGGATGAATGCAGATTTTTTCTTGTTTTGGTTTTCTTTTAATCATGAAAACCTTTGTCAAAGTTTCGAACCAAGAGTGTAAGGAACTTTATTTTATGCATTGAATGTCTCTATTTTAGCAGGATCCCCACCACAATGTATTACTATTTGTTGAATGATTTCATTTTGTAATTGATTACAAAATGAAATTTTGGGGATCTTATATCCTTTTAATTCATTTAGTTTTATATAACTCAAGAGCAAGATTGATGCAATTAAAATAATATATATCATTACCTGAATTCCATTCCACTGTCTTGAAAAATAGTGCTTAAAATTCATTTCTTGCTTTATAAATCTAAAGAAACGCTCAATGTCCCAACGCTTTTTATAAATTTCTGCTATTTGATCTGCCGTAAATTCTTCTTCTGGCAAATTGCTTAA